>JBKPMQ010000165.1:0-17087 GCA_046732235.1 Actinomycetota bacterium | reverse complement strand
TCGTGGATCTGGCGGTAGTAGGCGTCCGCGTAGAAGTCGGTGATCGCGTTGTAGAAGTCGTGCCGCACCCGGGCGCTGTCGCGGCTGACGTCGAAGAAGAGGTCGGGCAGGCGCCGGCGCAGGTCGTAGCCGCAGTGCTCGTAGAAGCGCCGGAACATGTCCTTCGTCCACGGCACGATCGGGTTGCTGCGGGCGGTCACGTAGTAGTGCATCGCCGGCTCGTCGGTGTAGAAGCCCGGCATCTGCTCCGTGTCGAGCGGCGCCAAGCGATCGACGTAGGGCTCGTAGCCGCGGCGCAGGAACTCGGCCGTGGCCTCGGGATCGAGCGCGTCGATGTAGTACTCCGCCCGCTTCTCGACGAAGTACATGAGCGTCCAGTTGCCGGGCGGGGCCTCGAACGGGATCACGTTCCCGAACGAGAGGTTGCGGGTCAGGTCGCGCACCTCGTTGGTCTCCCGTGAGAGGGCGAACGCCGCCACGGGCGTCGAGCGCTCGAAGTCGTGGTAGCGGCTGTCGCCGCCCGTCAGGTAGGCGAACCAGGGCCCCCGGATGTCGAACGAGATGCATTCGAGGTAGCGCTGCGAGATGTCCGGCCGGGCCTCGACCACCCGGTGGTCGGCGGTGCCGCTGGGCCAGTTCATCTCGTCGTAGATCCAGGTCTTCATCCCGAGGGATCGGGCCTCGTCGACGGCGAGCCGGATGCGGTCGAGATACGTCGCGCCGATGTAGGGCACCTCCAGGCCGAAGCGCCCGTGGAGGATGATCGCGGGCATCCCCTTGTCGGCGAACTCGCGCAGCTGCGCCCGCATCTGCTCCGGGTCGAGGTCGCCGTTCAGGAACCAGAAGGGAAGGATGCCGTACTCGCGCGGGGGGCTCGCGAACGTCCCCTCGTTCACCGGGACGGCCGGCCAGAGCGCCTTCGCGCGCGGTGTGGTGGACATCTACTCTCCCTCGATGATGACGGTCGATTTGAGGAACCCGGCCGGCTTGTCGACGGCGATCTGGAACGCGTCGCCGACCTCGTCCAGGCCGAAGCGGTGGGTGACCAGGTCGCCGATCTGGAGCCGGCCGGACGTCAGCAGGCGCATCCCGGTGCGCATCCCGCGCATGATGGTGGCCACCTCGCGAAAGTGCGCGTTCACGACCCGCAGCGCCTTCCAGTTCCAGTCCCCGAGCGGGATCTCGCGCGTCCCGCCCTGGTGGTAGCCGACGATCACGACCGTGCCCGCCATCCGGGTGGCGTCGCCGACGTCCGCGAGCGGCGCCTGGACGCCGGTGACCTCGAAGGTGACGTCGGCGCCGACCTCGTCGTGCTCGTCCACGTCGCCGAAGGTCCCCGCCGGCACGCGGTCGGTGTGCGCCCGGACGACGTCGACGAGCGACTCGCCCCGCACGTCGACCGTGTGGGTGGCGCCGATCGCGCGCGCCCGCTCGAGCGCCTCGACCCGGGTGTCGGCGACGAACACCCGCCGCGGCCCCTTCAGCAGCACGAGCTTCAGCACGAGCGCGCCCATGAACCCGGCGCCGACGATCGCGACGTCGTCGCCGAGGCCCACGCCGGCGATCTCGACCGCGTTCACCGCGCACGCCACCGGCTCCGCCAGCGCCAGGTCGAGCGGCATGGCGGCGGCCGGGAGCGCGAAGTCGGTGTGCACGCGGACGTACTCCGAGAACCCGGCCTCGGTGACCCAGATCCCGACCCGGTCGCCGGGCCGCTGGCGGGTGACGGCCGAGCCCACCTGCTCGACGACCCCGCTGACCTCGTGCCCGGGCAGGATCGGGAAGGCCCGGTCGGTGTGGCCCGTGTACATGTCGAGCTCGGAGGCGCACACGCCGCAGGCGGCCACCCGCACGAGCAGGTCGTCGGGGCCGATCTCGGGGACGGGCGCCTCGACGAGCTCGAACGCGCCCGGCGCGCGCAGGACGGCCTGCCTCATGGCCGCTCCCCCTCCGGGGCGGCGAGCACCCGGGCCGAGCCTCCGGGGACGGGGATGCCGGCCGCCGGGCCGGCGACCTCGGCCCCGCCCAGGAGGTCGACGAGCCTCGGCGCCCGCCCGAGCGCCTCGAAGCCGTCCGCCGGCGTCACCTGCATCCGCACCTCCTCGTCCCCGAAGTTCAGCACCACGAGCAACGGCTCGTCGTCGGGCCCGCCGTGGCGCACGTAGGCGTAGCAATCCCCGCGATCCGGCACGACCCCCGCCCGCGCCCACCCGGGCGCGCGCAGGGCCGTTCGCGAGGCCCGCAGGTGGCAGAGCGCCCTGTACCACTCGCGCAGGCCGTGCGGGTCGGAGTTCCAGTCCACGACGCCGGCCGGCCCATAGGGCTCGTACTCGGCGCCGACCTCCTCGCCGGTGTAGATGCACGGGATGCCCGGGAGGGTGAGGACCAGCGCCGCCGCGGCCCGCGTCAGTCCCGGCCCGTGGCGGGACACGAAGCGTGGGCCCGTGTCGTTGTTGTCCAGGAACCGGAACACCCGATCGGGCCGGGGATCGGCGGCCAGGGCGGCATCGAGCCGGGCGGCGATCGCGTCGCGGTCGGAGAAGACGTCCCCCCACGCCCACCGGCCGAGGTCGTCGGTCCAGTCGTATGCCACGTCGTAGCCGCTCTCGTACCAGTACTCGTCGCGCGCCGACGCCTCGGCGATCAGGAGCAGGCCCGGTTTGAGGTCGCGCAGCATGCGGCTCCACACCGGCCAGTAGTCCGGCCGCCGCCGCTGCACCCCCCAGCACGCGTCGACCCGGAAGCCGTCGACGTCGAACTCGGACACCCAGTACGTGAAGACGCGGTCCACGTAGGCGCGCACGTCGGGGTTGTCGTAGTTCAGGTTGGGCAGGTGCGTCCAGTTGAAGTAATGCGTCGGTCGCCCGTCGGCGTCGCGGTCGTACCAGTCGTGGTGCGGCGACTCCGGGCCGCGCTCGGCGTCCGTGAAGAACGGGTGCAGATGCGAGGTGTGGTTGGGCACGAGGTCGAGCAGCACGCGGATGCCCTCGGCGTGGGCGCGACGGACGAGCGCGCGCAGGTCGTCCTCGTCACCGTAGTCGCTCCGGACGGCGAGCTCGTCGATGACGGCGTAGCCGAAGTCGCCCGGCGGGCAGGCGGCGATCGGCGAGAGCCAGACGGCATCGACGCCGAGGCCGGCCAGGTACGGCAGCCGGTCGGTCACCGCCCGCAGCGGCGGGGCGCCGAAGCGCGGCGGGATCACGCCGTACACGATGGCGGACGGATGCAGCTCGGCCATCGACGCCTTATTTCAGGCCGCTGATCGCGATCCCGCGAACGAAGTACCGCTGGAAGAGCAGGAACGCGATCAGCACGGGCAACGTCGCGAGCACCGACCCCGCCATCACCACGTCCCACGACGTCCGGTGCTGCGCGGTCGCCACGAACATCGCCAGTCCCAACGGCACGGTGTAGTGGTCGGGGCTCGAGATGATGATCAGCGGCCCCTGGAAGTTGTTCCAGTAGAAGTTGAACGCGAAGATCGCCGTCGCCGCGATCACCGGCTTCGAGAGCGGTACGACCACCTGGGCGAAGATGCGGAAGTGGCCGGCCCCGTCCACCTTGGCCGCATCGATCAACTCGTCCGGGATGCTGCGCATGTACTGCCGCATCATGAAAATCGAGAACATGTTGATGCAGTTGGGGACGATCAGCCCCCAGTACGAGTCGAGCCAGCCGTGGCCGCCGTTGCCCAGGACGTCGTTGCCGCCGAAGAGCGGGATGTGCTTCAGCACCAGGTAGTTCGGCACGAGGAGCACGGCGGCCGGGATGGCCAGGGTGCCCAGCCCGATCAGGAAGATCGTGTCGCGCATCGGGAACGACCGCTTGGCGAAGCAGTAGGCCGCCATCGCGCTGAAGAGCGTCTGCACGGCGATGATGGTCAGCGTCACGAACGCCGAGTTGAAGAACCACCTGGCGACGTTCTGGGAGTCGAGAAAGTCCTTGTAATTGCTGAGGGTGGGATTGTGCGGGATCCAGGTCGGCGGATAGCTGAAGATGTCCTCGAGGTGCTTGAACGACGCGACGACCATCCACGCGAACGGCGCCATGAAGATGATGGAGCCGACGATCAGGAACGCGTAGACGACGATCTGGATCCGCAGCGACTCGTGCTCGGGGCCACCGCGACGGCGCCGCCGCCTCTTCGGCACGGGGGGTGCCAGCTTCTGCTCTTGAACCGGCGTGGCAGCCATCAGTCGTCCGTCCGCCGGTTGTAGATGACGACCTGGATGATGGTGAACACGAAGATGATGGCGAACAACCCGTACGCCATCGCGGATGCGTAGCCCATCGTGAACTGCTGGAACCCGGCCTGCCAGATGTAGTAGACGACCGTGGTCGTGGCGCGCAGCGGGCCGCCGTTCGTCATCACGAAGATCTGGTCGAAGACCTGGAACGACGAGATGATGAGGTAGACGGTGATGAAGAAGGTGCTCGGCGCCAGCAGCGGCAGGGTGATGTAGCGAAACTTCTTCCAGCCGCCGGCCCCGTCGACCGCCGCCGCCTCGTAGTACTCCTGCGGGATCGCCTGCAGGCCCGCGAGGTACACGAGCATGGTGAAGCCCACCGTCGCCCAGACGGACACCATGATCACGGACGGCATCGCGAGCGACGGGTTGGAGAGCCACAGCTGCGGCGAGATGCCGATCTTCCCGATGTAGTAGTTGAGCAGGCCGAAGTCGCCGTCGAGCACCCATTTCCAGATCAGCCCGCTGACGACGAGCGGCGTCACCACCGGCAGGTAGAAGAGCGTCCGGAAGAGCGCCCGGCCGCGGATCTGGCGGTTCAGGAGCAGCGCGATCAGGAGGCCGAACACCACCGATAGGGGCACCGTTCCGAGCGTGAAGTAGGCGGTGTTCCTGACGGCCTGGCGGAAGTAGGCGTCGTTCCGGAGCTCCCGGTAATTCTGGAGGCCGACGTAGGGCTTCTCCGGGTTCAGGATGTCCCAGCGGTGGAAGCTCAGGTAGAGCGAGAACCCCACCGCGAAGAGCGTGAAGATCCCCATGAGGATGAACGTCGGCGTCAGGAAGGCGTACGCCGACCACTCCTTGCGCATCTCGAACAGCACGCGGCGGACGCCGCGCCGGCGGCGGCGGACGGGGCGATCTGCGGTGATGACTGCCATTTCCCCTCGAGATCAGACGCCGGGGCCGGTCACACACGGGTGGCCGGCCCCGGCGGGTCGTTCGTCGTTACGCGATCACGATGGCGCCTGGAGAATCGAATCCGCCTTCTGGGCGGCCGACTTCAGCTCGTCGTCGATGTTCCCCTTGCCGTAGATGCCGTGCGCGAGCGCGTCGGACAGCGGGCCCGAGTCGACGTTGCCCCAGTTCGGGTTCTCGCTCATGTCCGTGATACCGCACTTCATGTTGGCGGCGAACGGCTTGAGGATCGGGTTGGCCTTGAACGTCTCGGGGTTGTTCAGCAGCGAGGTCCGCGGCGGCAAGAGCGTCGTCGGGTTCTTCTTCGTCCCGAGGTTCAGCAGGGCCATGTTCTGCGGCGCCGAGAGGAACTCCATCCACTTCCAAGCCGCGTCGTGGTTCTTGCCGGCCGCCGGCATCACCAGCGCGTCACCGGCGATGGTGGTCGCACAGGGGCTCGTCGACGTCATGGTGGGGAGCGGCGCGACGGCCCAGTTGTTCCCGATCTGCTTCTTGAAGCTGTTCTCCATCTCGCCGGCGAACCAGGCGCCCGCCATGTACATCGCCGTCTTGCCGGTGGCGAAGGTGCTGCGGGCGGTCCAGGAGTCGGAGCCCCACAGGTCGGGCGACGAGTAGTTGCGCAGGCTCACGTAGAACTGGCCCGCCTTCAGCCCGGCGGGGCTGGCGAACGCCGCCTGCTTGTCGTCCGACGTGGTCTGCGTGCCGCCCGCCTGGTACAGGAACGGGTACCAGTAGTACGACGTCTCGCCGGTGGTCGCAAACAGGGCGTACCCGTACTGCTTCTCGGACGGGATGGTCAGCTTCTTTGCGTCGGCCTCCAGCTCGGCCCACGTCTTGGGCGGACTGGAGATCCCTGCCTTCTTGAACTCGTCGGTGCGGTAGAAGAGCGCCGTCGACTCGCCGTCGATCGGCAGGCCGAACATCTGACCCTGGTACGAGACCATCTTGGAGAACGCCGGGACGTAGTCGCTCTTCGGCGTCGCCGTGCTCTTGGACATGTAGTCCTCGAGGTTCACGATCGCGCCGCGCGGCGCGAAGGCGCCGACAGTGCCGTTGTCCACGTAGGCCACGTCGGGCGGGTTGCCGCCGGCGATCTGCGTGGTCAGCTTGGTCTGCGCCGAGTCGGCGGGGACCGACTGGAACTTGATCGTGATGTTCGGGTGGATCTGGTGGAACTCCTTTGCCAGGGCCGGGAGGGTACCCCTCGAGAAGTCCTGCCACGTCTCGTAGGTGATGGTGACGGGGCTGGACGGATCCTTGATCGACGGGCTGAGCTTGCTCAGATCGAGCTTCTCCCCGATCGCGCCTTGCTGCTCCGTCTGGGCAACCGAATGCGTCGTCCCGCCCGAGCCGCTCGAGCCCGAGCTGCCGCAGCCCGCGGCCACGGCCATCAGCGCGCACACCGTCGCGCTCAGTACAGCCTTCCTCATCCCCACTCCTTCGTCGGTCCTGCTGCGCCGTGCTTCTCACACGGGGCTGATCTCCACCGGGGCGGATTGTGACCGACGCTGTGGTGAAAAACAAGTGAACGGACCACGCCCCTCCGGGGGCTCGTCACGTACCGGTGCGGAGGATCACAATCGTGTAGAGCGGGACGTCGCGCAGGCGAAGCGTCTGCACCGGGCCTGCCGACGCCAGCTGCACGCCGACGCCCGCCGGCGCGGTCCCGGCGCCCGTGACGGCGACGTCCTCGAGCCGCACCGAGAGCTCGAGATCTTCCAGCGGCGGCACGCGGTCGGCAGCGGCGTCGTACGCGTACCGGAGGATGTGCACGGCGACCCCGCCGGCGATCCGGTGCAGGCCGACGCCTGCGTCGAGGCCGACCGGCGCGGTCACCTGCGGGCCGTCCGGCAGCGCCTGCACAACGGCCTCGGGTGCCGCGACGCGGACGGCCCGGGCATGGCCGGCCAGGCGCCCTTGCCGCTCCCGGTCGAGGTTCTCGCCCAGCCGGCCGGCCACGATCGCACGACCGCCGCCGTCGAGGTAGCCGAGGAGCGCGTCCGCCTGCTGGTCGGTCAGGATCGCGCAACCGGGGATCACGAGGACCCGGTAGCGCGCCAGGTCGGCGGCGGTCACGGTGTCCGGCCGCAGCGTCCCGTCGGGGAACATGACGACGTCGTAGGGCTGGACGGCGTCGCACAACGCCTCGCTCGCCGCCCAGAACGGCGCCAGCCGGTCGGGGAGCAGGTTCAGGCGGTTGTTGGCGAGGGCCGCCCGCGCGGCCTCCTCCTCCGCCAGGCTGCTCTCGACGCTGAAGACGACGCCGACCTCGGCCGCGCTCTCGGTCGAGTAGAGCGCCTCGTGCTCGGCCAGGAACCCCCCGATCTCGACGCACAGCTCGTGCGGCGCGTAGAAGGCGTCCTCAATCTCGCTGCCCATCCACGAGCCGTACGGCAAGCTCATGGTCGCGCCGAGCGCCGCCGCCTCGTAGACCGACATCCGGAAGCGGTCGTGCGCCCGGCCGCGCCCGAGCTCGTCGATCAGCTCGGGCACCACGCCGCCGTAGGGGTTCTCGACCACGATCACGGGCTTTGACCCCGCGAATCCGGCCACATACCGGTACCAGGCCGGCTGGCGGTCGCGGGTGTTGCGCATCTCGGTGATGAGGAGGTCGGTCTTCGGCTCCAGGGCGTAGTAGTGCTCGAACATGTTGAAGAAGTTGCCCGAGACCAGGACGTCGCGGCCGCGGCTGCGCCCGTACTCCCGGGCGTAGTCGGCGAGCTCGCCGAAGTAGCGCGTGATCGCGCCGCGCTGGAAGCGCATGTAGTGCGCGAAGAGCGGCGAGCGCTCCCGCCCCTCCTTGAAGTCGTACCCCTGCCCGAGCAGCCACTCCCCGTAGTGGAAGGTCTCCAGGTCGACGCCGTCGAGCTCGGGCGGCGCCGGGTCGAGCGCCGCCAGGTACTCCCGGAACTGGGTCATGCACTCGCGGCAGAAGCACCCGCCGTACTGCATGCTCGTGATCGGCAGCTCGGCCTCGTCGAGCTGCACGCCGTGGACGCCGGCATCGATCTGGATCCGGATGATCGCCTTCAGGTACTCGCGCCAGACCGGGTTGTTGCGGTCCATGGCGTAGCAGGCGTGCTCGCGCTCGGGCGCCTCGACCCACAGGCAGTGGCAGGGGTCGCCGTGGATGTCGCGGGAGCAGCACTCGTCCAGGATGTCGGTCACCGGCTCGCCGAGGCTGTTGCGAAGGCCCTCCGGGAAGTAGTGCTCGAACGGCTTCCAGAGCTTCGGGTAGCGGTTCTGCGAGAACTCGCGCAGGCCCAGCCAGCCGCGGGTGCCGGCGCCTCGCAGCTCGTTGATGGCCAG
The DNA here is from genome assembly GCA_046732235.1 of Actinomycetota bacterium. Classification (GTDB taxonomy): domain Bacteria; phylum Actinomycetota; class Thermoleophilia; order Gaiellales; family JAICJC01; genus JAICJC01. The sequence goes on along the minus strand of JBKPMQ010000165.1, from coordinate 8,616 downwards.
CACCTCGGACTCGTCGGCGTCGAGCTCGACGGGGAACTCCCAGCCCTGCACCTCGAACACGATTCCGAACACGCGGATGCCGGCCCGGTCGCACTCGGCGATGAACTCGCGGTCGTTCACGAAGCCGTACATGCGGAAGCGTGGGTCGATCCGTCCAAACGCCTCCCCCTCCATGTACGGCAGCGAGATCGAGCCGCCGCCGAGCGCCGCCCAGACCAGCGTCGTCGCACGGTACTCGCGCAGCTGCTCGATCATCCGCAGCCGCCGCGCCGGCAGGCTCGGGTGATAGTTGTGCTGGCGCGGGAACCACGCGTCGAAGTAGACCCCTCGTTCCACCGATCCTCCCTCTGCCTCGGCGGCGCACCTGCGCGCCGACCGTCCGATCGCGAGGCGGTAGTATGGCCGCGGTTTGGGGGGCGCAGGCGACACCACCGCAGCCGTGATCGGGGCCGGCTTCGCGGGCGCCGCCCATGTCGAGGCCCTGCGCCGCGTCCCCGGCGTGCACGTCGCCGCGATCGCGGCATCGTCGTCCGCGACCGCCGCCTCGGCGGCCGCCCGCCTCGGGATCGAGCGCTCGACCGGCGACTACCGCGAGCTCGTCGCCGACCCGGACATCGACGTCATCCACACCTGCACGCCGAACGACCTCCACCTCAAGGTCAACCTGGCGGCGCTCAAGGCGGGCAAGCACGTGCTGTCCGAGAAGCCGCTCGGGCTGGACGCGGAGGAGACCGGCCGCCTCGTGGCTGCGGCGGCGGATGCCCCCGGGACGGCCGGCGTATGCTTCAACTACCGCCACTACCCGATGGTCGCCGAGGTGCGCGAGCGGCTCGGCCGGGGCCCGGCGCCGCACCTCGTCCAGGGCACGTACCTCCAGGACTGGCTGCTCGCGCAGGACGACTGGAACTGGCGGCTCGAGCCCGAGCGGGCCGGCGCCGCCCGCGCGCTGGGCGACATCGGCTCGCACTGGATCGACCTGATCCAGCATGTGACCGGGCGCCGGGTGGCGCGCGTCCACGGGCGGACAGGCCGGCTCCACGACACGCGCCGGCGGCCGTCGGAGCGGACGCTCACCTTCGAGCGCGGCGGGGGCGAGGCCGACGCGGTGCAGGTGCGGACGGAGGACTATGCGACCGTCCTGCTCGAGCTCGACGGTGGCTGCCACGGGGTGCTCACGGTCTCGCAGGTCAGCCCGGGGATGCGCAACCGGCTGTCGTTCCACGTCGACACCGCCGACGCGGCCTACCTCTGGAACCAGGAGCGGCCGAACCGGCTCTGGATCGGACGCCGCGACCGCCCGAGCGAGGAGGTGGCCCGGGATCCATCGCTGCTCTCGCCCCCGGCCGCGCGTCTGACGCACTACCCTGCGGGCCACCAGGAGGGCTGGCCCGACGCGCTGCGAAACCTGATGGAGGACTTCTACTCAGGATTGCGCAACCCCGGCCACGAGCGCACCGTGGCGACGTTCGCCGACGCGCACGCCGTCACGCTCGCGGTCGAGGCGATCCTGCGAAGCGCGCAGGACGGCAGCTGGGTCGACGTCGGCGCACGACGCGAGGAGGCGGCGGGCTGAGGCTCGGCGTCTTCACCGTCCCCTACGGGAACCTGCCACTCGCCGACGCGCTGGACAGGCTCGCGGCGATGGGCGTCGAGGCGGTCGAGCTCGGCACCGGCAACTATCCCGGCGCCGCCCATTGCGACCCCGACGCACTGCTCGACGACGCCGCCGCGCGGGGCGCCCTGCGCTCCGCCGTCGAGAGCCGAGGGATGATCATCAGCGCCCTGAGCCAGCACGGAAACCCGCTGCATCCGGATCCCGCCGTTGCCACGGCGGCTCACGAGACGTGGCGGAAGACCGTCCGCCTGGCTGCACAGCTCGAGGTCCCGGTGGTGAACGCGTTCTCGGGATGCCCGGGCTCGAGCGACGGCTCGACGCGTCCGAACTGGGTGACCTGCTGGTGGCCGACGGAGTTCAACGAGGTGCTCGAATGGCAATGGACCGAGAAGGTCGTGCCGTACTGGCAGGCCGAGGGCGCCTTCGCCGAGGCCGAGGGCGTGCAGATCGCGTTCGAGATGCATCCCGGGTTCGTGGTCTACAACCCGGAGTCGCTTCTGCGGCTGCGCGACGCCGTCGGGGCGGTGGTCGGCGCCAACTTCGACCCCAGCCATCTCGTGTGGCAGGGCATCGACCCGGTCGAGGCGATCAAGGTGATCGCCGCCGCCGGCGCGATGTTCCACGTCCATGCCAAGGACACGTACGTCGATCGGGCGAACGTCGCCCGGAACGGCGTGCTCGACACGAAGCCGTACAGCCGCTTCCCGGACCGCTCCTGGTCGTTCCGGACGGTGGGCTACGGCCAGACCGAGAAGGTGTGGCGCGACATCATGAGCGCCCTGCGCACCGCCGGGTATGACTATGTTGTGAGCATCGAGCACGAGGATGGGCTCCTCGGCATCGATGAGGGAATGACGAAGGCAGTCCGGTTCCTGAACGGGATCCTCTTCAAGGACGAGCAGACCGAGATGTGGTGGGTGGATGGCTGAGATCAGCTTCGAGCAGGTGACGAAGGTGTACCCGGACGGCACAGAGGCCGTTTCGGCGGTCGACCTCGAGATCGAGGACGGGGCGCTCATGGTGCTGGTGGGCCCGTCGGGATGCGGGAAGACGACGCTCCTGCGCATGGTCGCGGGCCTGGAGGAGATCACCGAGGGCGAGATCCGGATCGGTGACCGGGTCATCAACGATGTGGAGCCCAAGAACCGCGACCTGGCGATGGTGTTCCAGAACTACGCCCTGTACCCGCACATGACGTGCTACGACAACATTGCGTTCGGCCTCAAGCTGCGCCGCATGCCGAAGCGCGAGATCGATCGCCGCGTCCGCGATACGGCGCGTGCGCTCGGCCTCGAGGATCAGCTGAAGAAGAAGCCCCGCGCGCTCTCCGGCGGCCAGCGCCAGCGCGTCGCGATGGGCCGCGCCCTCGTTCGCGAGCCCAAGGCCTTTCTGATGGACGCGCCGCTCTCGAACCTGGACGCGAAGCTGCGCGTCGAGATGCGCACCGAGATCTCCCGTATCCAGCAGGACCTCGAGACCACCATGATCTATGTCACCCACGACCAGACAGAGGCGATGACGATGGGGGACAGGGTGGCCGTCCTGCGGCGCGGTGTGCTGCAGCAGGTGGCAGAGCCGCAGGTCCTGTACGACAACCCGGGGAACCTGTTCGTGGCCGGGTTCATCGGCTCACCCGCCATGAACATGGTGCAGGCGTCCCTCACGGGAGAGGACGGGAATGTCCACCTGGCGTTCGGCGGGCTGCGGCTGGATCTGCTGGAGTCCACGCTGAACGAGCGGCCCGGGCTGCGCGACTACGTCGGTCGAACGCTCGCGATCGGCATCCGGCCGGAGGACATCGAGGATCCCGAGTACCTGCCGCCGGGCGCCCCGGACACACGGATCCCCGTCATGGTCGAGGTCCGCGAGGCCATGGGCGCCGAGGTCTTCGCCCATTTCACCGTGGATGCGCCGCCGGTTCTGACCGAGGACACGAAGGATCTGGCCGCCGACAGGGGCGTGGACTCGGAGCAGCTCGAGGGCCAGGCGGAGAAGGGCTCGGCGAAGTTCGTCGCCCGGCTCAACCCGCGCACCTCCGCCGTGCGCGGCCGCGCGATGGAGCTGGAGGTCGACGTCCGGCGCCTGCACTTCTTCGACCTCGAGACGGGCCGCGCGATCGTCTAGCCGTAATCGGGGTCAGACCCCGAACGGCGGCCGTGACAGTTTCGTTGCAGTTCCGTTCGGGGTCAGACCCCGGTTTGCGGGCCGAGGCAGCGCAACACGCGCAGGTCGCCGTCCACGTCGATGCGCTCGGCCGCCGCGGGGACGACGAAGCAGTCGCCCTGCCGGGCGGGCTCGCCGGCGATCGTCCCCGAGCCCCGCAGCACGATCCAGACGGCGAAGCGGCCCGCCGGCTCGGCCCGCTCGTCGGCCCAGAAGAACGCCCGCGCCTCGTCGGGGAGGCCGAGCGCCGGCGCCTGCGGCTCGAGCTGCAGCGCCTCGATCGCCACGTCCCAGCCCAGACCGAGATGGCTGTCCTCGGCGGCGATCGGGTAGCCGTCCCACTCGCACACGATCGAGAAGTCGGTCGGCTCCTGCAGCTCGGCGATCAGCGCCCCGGCGCCGATCGCGTGGGGCGTCCCGGCCGGGACGAAGATCACGTCCCCCGCCCGCACCGGCACCCGGTGGAGCGAATCGAGCAGCCGCTCGCGGTCCTGGCGGTCGATCCAGCTGCGGTAGGTCTCGCGGTCGACCCGCTCGCGCATCCCGATCCAGACCTCGCTCTCCTCCTCGCGGGTGGCGAGCACGATCCAGGCCTCGGTCTTGCCGAACGCCGACCCGAAGTGCTCGGCGGCGAAGGCGCCGTCGGGATGGAAGTGCACCGGCAGGCGTTCCGCCGCGTCGAGCAGCTTCACGAGCACCCCGGTCGACCCGCAGGCGGCGTCCGGGCCCAGCCACGCCTGCGGGTCGGCCGCGATCGCGTCGCGCAGGAGCGAGCCGTCGTCCAGCTGCGAGAGCCCGGCCAGCGGCTCGTCCCGGCCCGGGTTCGAGGCCCGTGTCACCGACCCGACCCAGTCCTCCGGGAATTCGGTGTCGGCGCCGGTCTCGCCGCGCATCCGGTCGATCAAAAGGCCCCCGCGGTAGAAGCGATAGACACGGGTCGGGGTGAGGCGACGCGGCTGCACGGGCGCCGGGTAGCCTAACGCGGTGCCTCGCCTGATCGGACTCGACGTCGGCACCACCGCCCTCAAGGGCGTCGCCGTCTCCGAGGACGGGCGGGTCGAGGCCCGGGTCGAGGACGCGTACCCGTTCGCGAGCCCGCGGCCCGGCTGGACGGAGCAGGACCCCGACCTCTGGTGGGACGCCTGCCGGCGGGTCCAGGAGCGCCTGGGCGGCGGCGACGCCATCGGGCTCTCCGGCCAGATGCACGGCCTCGTCCTGCTCGACGCCGAGCTCGAGCCCATCCGCCCGGCGATCCTCTGGAACGACGGCCGCACCGCCGCCCAGTGCGCCGGGATCGAGGCGACCCTCGGGCGGGCGGAGCTGGTCGAGCTCACCGGCAACCGCGCCCTGACAGGCTTCACGGCGCCAAAGCTCCTGTGGGTGCGCGAGCACGAGCCGGAGCTCTACGCGCGCGTGCGCCACGTGCTTCTGCCCAAGGACTACGTGCGGTTCAGGCTGACGGGCGAGCTCGCCACCGACGTCTCCGACGCGTCCGGCACCCTCCTCTTCGACGTCGCCCGCCGGACGTGGAGCGACCGCGTGCTCTCCGCCCTGGGGATCCCCCCGGCGTGGATGCCGCCGGCGCTCGAGTCGCCGGCGACGGCGGGGCGCACCCGGGGCGGCGTGCCGGTGGCAGCCGGGGGCGGCGACCAGGCGGCGGGGGCGATCGGGGTCGGTGTCGACCGCCCCGGCCCCACATCCGTCGCGCTCGGCACGTCCGGCGTCGTCTTTGCCGCACTCGACGCGTACCGGCCGGACCCCGAGGCCCGCGTCCACACCTTCTGCCACGCCCGGCCGGACACGTGGCACGCGATGGGCGTGATGCTCTCGGCGGCGGGATCGCTGCGGTGGCTGCGCGACGCGACCGCACCCGGGGTCGACTTCTCCGTGCTCGTCGAGGAGGCTGCGCGGTGGGTGCCCGGCGCGGGCGGGCTGCGGTTCCTGCCCTACCTGACCGGCGAGCGGACGCCGCACGCCGATGCCGACGTCCGCGGGGCGTTCGTCGGCCTGGGCCTCGAGCACGACCGCGGCGCGCTCACGCGGGCGGTGCTCGAGGGGGTCGCCTACGGCCTGCGCGACTCGCTCGAGCTGCTCGCGGCCGTCGGGCCGCGGCCCGCGGTCGGCCGGGTCTCGGGCGGCGGCGCGCGCAGCGGCCTGTGGCTGCGGATCATCGCGTCAGTCCTGGGCATCCCGCTCGAGCACACCGAGGTGGAGGAGGGCGCCGCCTACGGCGCGGCGCTCCTGGGCGGCGTCGCGGGCGGCGTCTTCCCCGACGTCGAGGCGGCGGTCGCCCGCTGCGTGCGGCCGACCGGCCGGGTCGACCCCGACCCGGCCTGGGCCGAGGTCTACGAGGCCGGGTACGAGCGCTTCCGGGCGTCGTATCCGGCGCTGAAACGCCTGGAGGTGCCCTGATGGCGAAGGTCTGCGTGTGCGGCTCGGTGAACATGGACGTGTTCGGCTACGTCGAGCGGCTGCCGGCGCCCGGCGAGACGCTACGGGGATCGCGGCTCGTGTACGCGCCCGGCGGCAAGGGCGCGAACCAGGCCGTCGCCGCCGCCCGCCTGGGCGCGGACGTCCGCCTCTTCGGCGCGCTGGGCGAGGATCGCTTCGGGGAGACGCTGGCAACGGCCATGGCCGAGGACGGCATCGACCTCGGGCAGGTGAGCCGGCACGGCGAGCCGACCGGGGTCGCGCTGATCCTGGTCGCCGACGACGGCGAGAACCAGATCGTCGTGCTCGCCGGCGCGAACGACCGCGTCGGGCTGCCGGCGCCCGATCCCGACGCTGCCGTCTGGCTCACCCAGGCGGAGGTGCCGCTCGCGGCCGTCGAGGGGACGCTCGCGGCCGCCCGCGAGACGGGCGCCCTTGCCGTCGTGAACCCCTCGCCGGCCGGCCGCCTGCCGGCCGACCTGGTGCGCCGCTTCGACGTCGCGATCGTGAACGAGACGGAACTCGAGGGCCTGGGACGGGACCTGCCCCCGGCGGTCGTCCTCACCCTGGGCGCGGCCGGCGCGCGGATCCTCCCCGACGGCCCGTCGCTGCCCGCGCTGCCCGCCCGGGTGGTAGACACGACCGGCGCGGGCGACTCGCTCGCGGGCGGGCTCGCCGCAGCGCTGGCCGAAGGTCTTTCCCTCGCCGGCGCGCTCCGGCTGGGCCTCGCCGCCGCGTCGCTCTGCGTCGAACGCTACGGCTGCCAGCCGGCGATGCCGACCCGGGCCGAGGTCGACGCCCGGCTCGGGGAACCTCGCTAGGGCGGGCGGTTGAGCCAGCGGCGCTCGGCATGCCAGCGCTGGAGGGTGCGGCGGCTGGGGCTGTGGGCGGTGCAGGCATCGCACGGGTGGTGCGCGACGGTCGCGGGGTCGAGGGGTGGCGCGCCTTGCGCGTATCTGCCCTCCAGGCGGCGTCTGAGCTCGGGCCAGGCGTAGCTCCCGGGCCTGGAACGGGGCGGACGGGCGCGCAGCTGGTTGAGATGCGCATCGAGGGCGCGCTGCCGCGCGGCGGTCATGCAGCCGTTCGCCTGCCACACCCCCATGAGAGTGCGGACGAAGTCACGGCCGCCACGCTTCGTCTGGAAAGCCTGGGCGGCGTGTCCGGGGCAGAGCCAGACGGTGACCCGGTAGCCGAGCCGCATCTCCTCGGTGCGCCCCCGCGTCCGATCGACGCAGATCGCGCAAACGGGCCGCTTGAGCGGCAGGTTTCGTGCTTTGTATAGGGTAGGGAGGGCCGGATACATCGCACCGAGCAGTGTGGCGGGGCAGAGGTCACGTGTGGGTGTCGGGGTGTGGCGAGAGTGTCGGGGAACCGCAAATGACACATGCCAACACCGCCAACTGCCGTTTAACAGCGTTCCTCAGGGCCGCATCCCGTCACGTGGTTTCACGAGGACGGTGGGGTCATCCTCGGGTGAGGATGATGCGGCGATCACGTCGACGACCTCCCGGGTTCGATGAGTTGGCGGGTGGCGGTGATGAGGTCGAGGGTGAGCTAGCGGCGTTCGGCGGTGAGGCATTCGTCGAGTTGTTTGGCGAGCACGGCGCCGACCAGGCGGATCACCGATGGGTGGTCGGGAGAGATGGAGACGACGTCGGCGCGGCGACAGATCTCCCTAGTCTCCCGGCATGTGGTGTGCGAGGCGGGGTTTCCGCTGCAGCGCAGCGCTCCTTGCGAGAGCCGGCGGAGCTGCGGCGGGCGACCCGTAGGGCCGCTGCTGGACGGCCAGCGGCCATCGGGGTGGCCAGCGGCCATCGGGGTCATCCTCTTAAGGGCAGCCGGCTCCCCGGCGGGCAGGTCGCGCAGCGCCACGAACGGGCGAGCGGGCGGGCAAGGTTCCATCGTCGCGGCCTGGTGAGCCGGACAACGGAGAGCTACGCGGGCCGGGTCAACACGGCGGCGACGGCCGGCTGGCGCGCGAGATAGTCGGCGAGGATGCGCTCCGCCACCGCGGCCGACGGGACCAGCGGATGGTGCGCGATCGCCTCGAGCGCGAGCGCGCGCGAGCCCTCCGCGGCCGCCCGGATCGTCAGCCGCTCGACCTCCTTCACCCGCACGACGAGGTCACGCGCCTCCCCGGGGAGCTCACCCGCGGCGAGCGGCCGCACACCTCCCGGGCCGACCACGGCCGGCACCTCCACGACGGCGTCACGGTCGAGGCAGGCGAGGGCCCCGCGGTTGACGACGTTCAGGATGAGCACGCGCTGGTCGGCGCCGGCGAGCGCCTCCATCACGGCGAGCGCCGCCGCCTCGTAGCCGCCGGCCGGCTGCTCGTCCTCGCCCTCGAGCGGCTCGTCCACCTCGTGCGTGCGGGCCTCGCGTAGGTAGCTGCGGTTGCGGGCGTGCAC
>JBKPMQ010000164.1:0-7378 GCA_046732235.1 Actinomycetota bacterium | reverse complement strand
CGCTGGTCCTCGCCGCGCGCCGGATCCAACCCGTCCTGGGCCAGCACGTCACTGCCGGCCCGCTCGCGGGCACGGACGTCGCCTCCATCGAGACGCGCGGCAAGCACCTGCTCGTCCACGGCGCGGACGGCCGCAGCCTGCACGTCCATCTGGGCATGAACGGGCGGGTGCGCCTGGCCGCCGCGGGCGCCGGCCGGGGCCGCTACGTCATGCGCACCGCGGCCGCCGACGTCGTCATCTTCGGGACGAGCCGGGTCGAGGTGCGTCGACGCGGCGACCTGCGCCTCGGGCTCGGGCCCGACCTGCTCGGTCCGGGCTTCGACGCGGCCGCCTACCTGCGCCGTGCCCGCGCGATCGACCGCCCGGTGGCCGAGCTCCTGCTCGACCAGCGCGTGCTGGCCGGGATCGGGAACGTCGTCCGCGCCGAGGCCCTCTGGTCGCTGCGCCAGGACCCGTTCGCCCCCGTGGCCGAGGTGTCGGACCGCCGCCTGCTGGAGCTCGCCGCCGTCAGCCGGCGGATGCTGCGCGCCGGCGTCGACACGGGCCGTCTGCCGCACGACGTCTACCGGGCCACGGGCCGGCCGTGCCCGCGCTGCCGCACGCCGATCGAGTCGCGCATGCAGGGCACCGGGACGCCGCGGCGGCTCTACTGGTGTCCCGGCTGCCAACCCGGATGAGACGGCGCGACGCGGCGGGCATGGCCGACCGCGCCCGCGGCGCGCTGCTCGGGCTCGCCGTGGGCGATGCGCTCGGCGCGGCGGTCGAGTGGCTGCACCCCGACCAGATCCACGCCCGCTACGGGGGGCCGCTGCACGACCTGGTCGCGTCGCCGCCGTGGGAGCGGGGCGAGTGGACGGACGACACCGCGATGGCGATGGAGCTCGCGACGAGCCTGGCCGAGAAGGGCTGCTACGACGAGGAGGACGTCTTCTCCCGCTATGCCATGTGGGCGCGCTCGGGCCCGAAGGACATCGGCTCCACCGTCGCCGCGGCGCTGATGCGGGCCCGGTCGGTCGACGAGGCGCGGGCGGCGGCCGCCGCCTACCACGAGTCCAGCGGCGGGATGAGCGCCGGCAACGGCTCGCTCATGCGGACGGCGCCGCTTGCCCTTCGCTACCGCAACGACGCCGGCGCGCTGGAGCGGATCTCGCGCGAGGAGTCGTCGCTCACCCACTTCGACCCGGTCGCCGGCGACGCGTGCGCCTGGTTCAACCTGACGCTGGCCGCGCTTGTGCGCGGGCGCAGGCTGCCGCGGTCGACGTCCGCGGCAGCCCAGGCGGCCGAGGAGGCGATCGGGGCGTCCGAGGAGGCCCTCGCGGCCGAGGCGCAGGAGCGGATGGGGTTCGTCCTGACGGCGCTGCGGATCGGGTTCGCGGCGGCGTTCGGCCGCCCGGACGTCGAGTCCGCGATCGTGTTCGCGGTCAACCTCGGCGGCGACGCGGACACGAACGGCGCCGTCGCCGGCGCCCTGGCCGGTGCCCGCCACGGGGCGGCGACGATCCCGGCTCGCTGGATCGAGCCGCTGCTCGCACACGAACGCATCGGCGGCCTCGCCAATCGGCTCGTGCGCAGCTAGGGCGGTATCCTGCCCCGACGTTTCCGTCGCCGGGAGGGACGCCCGTGGTTGAAGCACCTGATCGAAACCTCGCACTGGAGCTCGTGCGGGTGACCGAGGCGGCCGCGCTCGCGTGCGCCAGATGGGTCGGGTTCGGCGACAAGATCGCCGCCGACCGGGCCGCGGTCGACGCGATGCGGCATATGCTGGCGACCGTCGAGATGGACGGCGTCGTCGTGATCGGCGAGGGCGAGAAGGACGAGGCCCCGATGCTCTTCAACGGCGAGCGCATTGGCACCCACCACGGCGTCGCGGTCGACGTGGCGGTCGACCCGCTCGAGGGGACGGAGCTCGTCGCCCGCGGCCAGCCGAACGCGCTTGCCGTCGTCGCCGCGTCGGAGTCGGGAACGATGTTCGACCCCGGCCCGTGCGTCTACATGGAGAAGCTCGCGTGCGGTGCCGACATCGACGAGCCGCTCGACCTGGACGCGCCCATGGAGGAGACGCTCGAGATGGTCGCGCGCGCCAAGGGCGGCCGCGTCCGCGATTTGATGGTCGTGATCCTCGACCGGCCCCGGCACGAGGAGATGGTGGGCAGGATCCGGAAGGCCGGCGCCCGCATCCGCTTCATCCCCCACGGCGACGTGGCGGGCTCGATGATGGCGGCGACGCCGGGCACCGGCATCGACCTGCTGTGGGGCATCGGCGGGACGCCCGAGGGCGTCCTCTCGGCGGCAGCCTTCAAGTGCCTCGGCGGTCAGCTCGTCGGGCGGCTGTGGCCCCGCGACGACGACGAGGCCCAGCGCGCCCGCGACGCCGGCTACGACCTCGACCAGGTGCTCACCGTCGACGATCTGATCCGGGGCGAGAACGTCTTCTTCGCCGCCACCGGCGTGACCGACGGCGACCTGCTCCGCGGCGTCCACTACCAGCGCGGGGGAGCCCGGACGCAGTCGCTCGTCATGCGCTCGAAGTCGGGCACGGTGCGCACGCTCCAGGCGACGCACTCGCTCGAGAAGCTGGCCGCGGTGGCCGGCGAGCGCTACCGCTGAATAACCGGTGCCTGGCACCGGTTATTCACGAGACGTGCTGCAGGTCGATCACCGTCGCCCCGGTCAGCCGCACCAGGTCGGCGGTGGCGACCTCGACGATGTGGCCGCGGTTGCCGGCGTTCAGGCAGATGCGGGGGAACGCCTCGGCGCTTGCGTCCAGGAACGTCCGTAGCGCCCGGCGGGAGCCGAGCGGGCTGATCCCGCCCACCTGGTAGCCGCTCACGCGCTCGGCGTCGCGCGGCTCGGCCATTACGGCCCCCTTCGCCCCGGCGGCCGCCGCGAGCTTCTTCGGCGCAAGCCCGGCGGTGGCGGGTAGCAGCGCGAACACGAACTCGTCACCGGCGCGGGCCACGAGCGTCTTGAACATCCGCTCGGGCTCGACGCCGAGATCGGCGGCGGCCCTGGACGCGACGCTCCGGCCGGTGTCGTAGTCGTAGCGCATGAGCCGGTGCTCGATCCCGGCCCGGCGCAGCGCAGTCGTCCCCCGTGTCTCGGTCACCGCCGCTCCCGCTAAGATTGCGCCCCAGTCCGGCCAAGGAGCGCCCCGTGCGAGATTACACGCCCGAATACGAATCCTTTCGCGACGACGCGGTCGCCGTCATCAACGGCCTCGCCGTCGTGATCGCGCTCGCGGGCACGTGGACCAGGCCCATCTACATGGGGATCATCGGGCTCCTCGTGGCGCTGTTCGGGTACTTCCTGAACCCCCGCTCCAAGGGCGGCCACATCCTCGCCGTCATCCTGATCACCGTCTTCGCCGTCCTCGAGACGTGGTGGTGGCAGGGCAAGCACATCTTCTAGCTGCCGCGGATCAGGCGGGCGGCTCGACCGTGAGCCGGCCGAAGACGTGCGCGCGCCCGCCGACCTGGCAGGCGACGTCGACGACGTGCTCGGTGCGGTAGCGGCCGAAGAAGAACCCGCGGAAGACGCTGCGGGCGGTCTCCTCCCGCGGCGCGGCCAGCTCCCGCGCGAACACGATCCACGAGCCCACGACCTCGAAGTCCTGCCCCTCGGTCTGCTCGACGCCGTTCACGAACACCTGGAAGGGACGGCTCATGCCCTCCGGCACCCGTACGCGTGATCCGTTCATCCGGGAATAGATTACGGGTCATGGCTGACAATGATCCCTTCGGCGCCCGCGCCACCCTCGCCGGCGGCGAGACGCTCTATCGCCTCGACCGCCTCGTCGACCCGCTGACGCTTCCCTACACGGTGTGCGTGCTCCTCGAGAACCTGCTCCGCAGGGCCGGGACGGTGCACGTGCGTGAGGAGGACGTGCGCGCGCTGGCGGCATGGCCGCAGCCCGCGCCCGGCGCGCAGCTGGCCTTCATGCCGGCGCGCGTGCTGATGCAGGACCTGACCGGCGTCCCCGCGGTCGTCGACCTGGCGGCCCTGCGGGCCGCGGTCGCCCGCCGGAACGCCGATCCGGGCCGGGTCGACCCGCTCGTGCCCGTCGACCTCGTGATCGACCACTCGGTGCAGGTCGACGCCTTCGGCTCGGACAGGGCCTACGCGCGCAACATCGAGCGCGAGTACGAGCGCAACGGCGAGCGCTACCAGCTCCTGCGCTGGGCGCAGGGGGCGTTCCGCAACTTCCGCGTCGTCCCGCCCGGGATGGGGATCTGCCACCAGGTGAACCTGGAGTACCTCGGCCAGGTCGTGCGGCTCGAGGACGGGGCCGCCTTCCCCGACACGCTGGTCGGCACCGACTCGCACACGACAATGATCAATTCGATCGGCGTGCTGGGCTGGGGCGTCGGGGGGATCGAGGCCGAGGCCGTCATGCTCGGCCAGCCGCTCTACATGACCCAGCCGCAGGTCGTCGGCGTGCGCATGGCCGGCGCCCTTCGCACCGGCGTCACCGCCACCGACCTCGTCCTCACGCTCACCGAGCAGCTTCGCAAGCACGGGGTGGTGGGCAAGTTCATCGAGTTCTTCGGGCCCGGCCTGGGGTCGCTGACCGTGGCCGACCGGGCCACGCTCTCCAACATGTCGCCCGAGTTCGGGGCGACCGCGGCGACCTTCCCCGTCGACGCCCAGACGCTGCGCTACCTGGAGGACACGGGCCGTCCGGCGGCTCTGATCGACCGGGTGGAGCGCTACACGCGCGAGCAGGGGCTCTTCCGGACCGGCGACGAGACCCCGCCGACGTACACCGAGACGCTCGACCTCGACCTCGACGCCGTCGTCCCCAGCCTGGCGGGCCCGCGGCGGCCCCAGGACCGGGTGTCGCTCCCCCAGGTCAGCCGCTCGTTCACGGACGCCTTCGGCGCCGGCGCGGGCAACGGCAGCCATCTCGGGGACGGCTCCGTCGTGATCTCGGCGATCACGTCCTGCACGAACACCTCCAACCCGGCGCTGATGGTCGCCGCCGGCCTGCTCGCCCGCAAGGCGCTCGAGCGCGGCCTGACGCGGCGCCCGTGGGTGAAGACGAGCCTCGCGCCGGGATCGCGGGTCGTCGTCGGCTACCTCGAGCGGGCCGGCCTGCTCGAGCCGCTCGACGAGCTCGGGTTCAACCTGGTCGGATTCGGCTGCACCACCTGCATCGGGAACTCGGGGCCGCTCCCGGAGGACGTCGCCGGCGCGATCGAGCGCGACGACCTGAAGGTGGCCGCCGTGCTCTCGGGCAACCGAAACTTCGAGGCCCGCATCCACCCGGCCGTCCGCGCGAACTACCTGGCGTCGCCGCCGCTCGTCGTCGCGTATGCCCTCGCAGGGAGCGTCAACACCGACCTTACCTCCGACCCGCTCGGCGACGGCGCCGACGGGCCGGTCTACCTGCGCGACGTGTGGCCCAGCCCGGACGAGGTGGAGGAGGCCCTGACCGGGTCGTTCAGCTCCGACCTCTTCGACGAGGAGTACGGCCGCATCTTCGACGGCGACGACCGCTGGAAGGCGCTGCTCTCGCCCGAGGGCGAGCTGTTCGCGTGGGATCCGGGCTCGACGTACGTGCGCGAGGCGACCTTCTTCGCGCACGAGGCCGACCTCTCGGACATCGTCTCGGCCCGGGTGCTCGCGCTCCTCGGCGACTCGGTGACGACCGATCACATCTCGCCGGCGGGCGCCTTCTCGCCCGACTCGCCGGCCGGCCGCTACCTGGTCGAGCAGGGCGTCGAGCCGCGCGACTTCAACTCCTATGGCGCCCGCCGCGGCAACCACGAGGTGATGGTGCGCGGCACCTTCGCGAACATCCGCCTCAGGAACGCGCTCGCCGACCGCGAGGGCGGCTTCACGCGCCACCTGCCCTCGGGCGAGACCATGACGATCTACGCCGCCGCCCAGCGCTACGCGGAGGAGGGCATCCCGCTCGTCGTCCTCGCCGGCCGCGAGTACGGCTCGGGCTCCTCGCGCGACTGGGCCGCCAAGGGCACGGCGCTGCTCGGCGTGCGGGCGGTGCTGGCCCAGAGCTTCGAGCGCATCCACCGCACGAACCTGGTGGCGCTGGGCGTGATCCCGCTCCAGTTCCGCGATGGCGAATCGGCCGAGAGCCTCGGCCTCGACGGTACCGAGACGTACACCATCCGCGGGCTCGGCGGCCTCGACGTGGGCTCCACGGTGACCGTGGAGGTGAACGGCGGCGAGCGCTCGTTCGCGTGCCTGGCCCGGCTGGACGCCCCTGCCGACGTGATCACCTACCGCGCCGGCGGGCTGCTGCAGATGGTGATGCGCCAGCTGGTGGAGTAGCTTGACGTGATGAGCCTCGTCGCCGAACTCGAACGGGCGGTCGGCGCCGGCGCGGTCGTCTCGGAGCCGGCGCAGGTGCGCACCTACGAGTGCGACGGGCTCACCGGCCACAAGGCGACGCCGCAGGCGGTCGTGCTGCCGCGGACGACCGCCGAGGTGCAGGCGGCGGTGCGGGTCTGCCACGAGCGCGGGATCCCGTTCGTCGCCCGCGGCGCCGGCACGGGCCTCTCCGGCGGCGCCGTGCCCGTGGCCGAGGGAATCGTGATCGGGCTCGCCCGGATGGACGCGATCCTCGAGGTCGACGTCCCCAACCGGCGCGTGCGCGTGCAGCCGGGCGTGGCCAACCTCGAGGTCACCCGCGCGGTCGCGTCCCACGGCCTCTACTACGCGCCCGACCCCTCCAGCCAGCAGGTGTGCACGATCGGCGGCAATGTGGCCGAGAACTCGGGCGGCGCGCACTGCCTCAAGTACGGGTTCACCACGAACCACGTGCTCGAGCTCGAGGTCGTGCTCGCCGACGGCGAGGTCGTGCGCCTCGACCGGGCGGGTGAGCTCGACCTGCTGGGCGCGTTCGTCGGCTCCGAGGGGACGCTCGGGATCGCCACCGAGGTCGTCGTCCAGGTGCTGCCGCGGCCGCAGCGGGTCGAGACGCTGCTCGCGGCGTTCACGTCAACGGACCTCGCGGGCGAGGTCGTCTCGGCCGTCATCGCAGCCGGGATCGTGCCCGCGGCGATCGAGATGATGGACTCGCTCACGATCCGGGCCGCCGAGGCGGCGGTCGGCGCAGGGCTGCCGGTGGACGCCGGCGCCGTGCTCCTCGTCGAGCTGGACGGCCCGTCGGCCGAGGTCGAGGTCGCCCTCGGGCGGGTGCGCGGGTGCTGCGCCGCCGGGCTTGCGACCGAGGTGCGGGTCGCGGCCACCGAGGCCGAGCGGATGGCGTTCTGGCGCGGGCGCAAGGCGGCATTCGCGGCGATGGGGCGGATCAGCCCCGACTACTACGTCCAGGACGGCGTCGTGCCGCGCACCCGCCTCCCGGAGACGCTTCGCCGCATCAACGACCTCTCCCGCACGCACGGGCTCGAGGTGG
>JBKPMQ010000163.1:0-8248 GCA_046732235.1 Actinomycetota bacterium | reverse complement strand
GTGGTGGTCGGCGCGGACGGCGAGCGTGCGGGCGGCCCCGACGAGCTCGGCATGCGCTACCGGGGCTCGAACGTCGGCCCGCGCGAGGTCGTCGCCGAGGCGGCGCTGCGGCTGCGGCCGGGCGACGCCGAGCGGATCCGGGCGACCGTCGCCGACATGCAGCAGCGCCGGCGCGAGGCCCAGCCGGCCAAGGTGCGCACGTTCGGGTCGGTGTGGAAGAACCCCGACGGCGAGCTTTCGGCCGGGCGCCTGTTGGAGGAGTGCGGGCTCAAGGGCTACACCGCGGGTGGCGCGCGCATCTCGCCGGTGCACGCCAACTTCATCGAGAACGTCGGCGGTGCCCGGTCGGCGGACGTGATCGCGCTGATGCAGGAAGCGCGCCGGCGCGCGCGGGAGCGGTTCGGCGTCGAGCTCGAGCACGAGGTGCAGATGCTCGGGCCGATCGCCCTGGAAATGCCTGCCTGATCCGGCAGGATCCGCATGCTCGTCGCCGAACTGGATGGGCATGGCAGCTGCCCACGTCGACCCTGCGCTCGTGCTGCGCCGGCGGGCGCTCCGCCGATCCGAGGGTCGCCGCCGGCTGGCGGTGCTCCTCGGCGTCATCGCCGTCGTGCTGCTTCCGCTCGGCTACTGGGCGCTTGCGCGCTCTTCGATCTTCGCCGCGTCCCAGGTGTCCGTCACCGGCGCGACGCCGCGGGTCGACGCGCTCGTGCGCGCGGCCGTCGCGCACGATGTCACCGGCGAGAGCCTGCTGAGCGTCGACGCGTCGTCGCTCGCGGCCCGGATCGCGGCGATCCCCGCCGTGAAGTCTGCCCACGTCGACCGGGCGTTCCCGCACACCGTCGCCGTCTCGATCGTCATGGAGCGGCCGGCCGGGGTCGTCCGCGCCGGCAAGGCGAGCTACGTCGTCTCGGTCGACGGGCGCGTCCTGCGGGCGGTGGCCAGGGCCCCGAAGGCGCTGCCGCGGCTCGTGCTCCCACCGGCGTCGCAGCCGGCCCCCGGGCAGACCGTCCGCACGGCCGAGATGGCCTCTGCCCTCCGCGTCCTCGCCGTCGTGCCGCACCGGTTCCCGGAGAACATCGCCCGGCTCAAGAAGGTCGTGTCGTCGCCGGGCGGCGTGGTGGCGGTCTTCGGGCACGGGCTCCAGGTGCGCCTGGGGACGACCGGGTCGCTCGGCGTGAAGCTCCATGTCGCCGCGCGGGTGCTCAGCCGGATGGGCGGTTCCATCCGGCGCTCGGTGGCCTACGTCGACGTTTCGGCGCCGGCCCGCCCGGCCGTCGGCTACAAGAAGTGAGTCTCAAGTTCAGGTACAGGGTTAGCACTTCTAACCATCTGCTTGACACCGAGAGTCGGGCCGGGTACCCTCCCCGGTGCGCCCGACCGGCAGCCTGGCTTCGCTGTGCCCGCTGGACGGGCAGTTCGCGCAGTCAGACTCGAACCCTGTAGTAGAGGTTCAGGTTAGGGGTAGGCAGATGAGAGATCCGAGCGGCAACTATCTCGCGGTCATCAAGGTGGTCGGTGTGGGCGGCGGCGGAACGAACGCCGTGAACCGCATGGTCGACGCCGGGCTGCGCGGAGTCGAGTTCATCGCGGTCAACACCGACGCCCAGGCGCTGCTCATGTGCGACGCCGACGTGAAGATCCACATCGGGTCGAAGATCACCCGCGGGCTCGGCGCGGGCGCGGATCCCACGATCGGGCTCGAGGCCGCCACCGAGAGCCGCGACGAGCTGAAGGAGGCGCTGAAGGGCGCCGACATGGTCTTCGTCACGGCGGGCAAGGGCGGCGGCACCGGCACCGGCGCGGCGCCCGTGATCGCCGAGATCGCGCGCGAGCTCGGAGCGCTCACCGTCGGCGTGGTCACCCGCCCGTTCGGGTTCGAGGGCCGCAAGCGCGCCGACCAGGCCGAGGGCGGCATCCGCCAGCTCCGCGACAAGGTCGACACGCTGATCATCATCCCCAACGACCGCCTGCTGCAGGTGGTCGAGAAGCGGACGTCGATCGTCGACGCGTTCCGGATCGCCGACGACGTGCTGCGCCAGGGCGTCCAGGGCATCACCGACCTGATCACCGTCCCGGGGCTGATCAACCTCGACTTCGCCGACGTGCGCACCATCATGCGCCAGGCCGGGTCGGCGCTGATGGGCATCGGCGTGGCCGGCGGCGAGAACCGGGCCGCCGAGGCGGCCAAGGCGGCGATCTCCTCGCCGCTGCTCGAGGCGTCCGTCGAGGGAGCCACCGGCATCCTGCTGAACATCACCGGCGGGTCGGACATGGGCCTCTTCGAGGTGAACGAGGCGGCCGAGATCATCGGGAGCGCCGCTGACAGCGACGCGAACATCATCTTCGGCGCGGTCATCGACGAGCAGTTGGGCGACCAGGTGCGGGTGACGGTCATCGCCACCGGCTTCGACCGCCACAGCGCCGACCGGCCCGCCGCGGCGTTCGCTGCCGGCGGCCGCCGCGAGCAGCAGCGCCGGCCCGAGCCGCCGGCGGACACGCGGGACACGGGCCAGTTCCAGATGCCGCCCGACGCGCTCGAGATCCCGTCGTTCCTGCGCGACGAGTAGCCCCCCCCGGGGGGAACGAGTAGCGCCCCCCCCGGGGGGACCATCCCCGCCTATCGGCGCGGCAGCTCCGAGGTCGTCCTGCCGACGATGTGGGCGAAGATCATGATCCCCGCGAGCACGCCGGCGATCAGCAAGACGAGGACGACCGCGAGGACCAGCCCGGTGCGGCGTCCGCCCTCCATCGGGTGCTCGCGGCTCAGGCCGGGACGGTGTCGGAGACGCTCGTCGTCGTGAACGCCCGGGCCGGCGCGCCGGGCGCCGGGTGCGGCAGGAGCGACCGGCCCAGATCGCGGATCACCGGGAGGCGGATGCTCCCCTCCGCGTAGGCCTCACGCAGGATTCTCCCGGCCCTGGGGGTCCCCGGCGGGGTGTACACGCTGGCGTCGATCAGCTCGATCCAGGTCGCGACCCACTCGCGCTCGGCGATCACGCTCGGCAGCCCGCGCACCTGCTGGCGCGCGCGCTTGATCCGGTTCGTGTCCTGGCGCCTGCGCGTGTACCTGTGACCCGAGATGATGACGTGGCGCGCATCGGTCACCACGTCCTCACGCTCGCCGTGCCCATCGCCGTCCTCAGGGAAGATCTCGCTGAGCGACGGAGAATCCATGTATGTGCTCATGTCTGCCGTTCCTTCGTGTCGACTCAACGCCCGCAGCTGCCCATATCCCACCGCGCCGGCGTGCCTGAGACCGGCGGACTCCCGGCGGGACTTGACGTTCTCCAAAGTATTACACGCTTCCTGCAGACGGCCTCGGAATTCCCCTGCTTCTTCACCAGATCCGAACAGTTGGCACACGATGCAAGGTCGTCAGAGCGGGCCGGCCGCGTGTTCCGCCCGACGTCCGTGGGGTACGATGAAGGCATGACCGTCGACCGCGACCAAGTGCGGCGGGAGCGATTGCTGAAGAACGAGCAGGCGTTCCGGGACTACAACAATCGCCGGGTCTCGTTCGAGCAGGACGCCGAGACGACCGACGAGCTCGTGCCCTTCGTGTGCGAGTGCGGCGACTCCGAGTGCATCGAGGGAATGCAGATGAAGCTCGACGACTACATGAGCGCCCACTCGGGCCCCGACCGGTTCGCCGTGAAGCCCGGGCATTTCTTCCCGGAGGCCGAGCGCGTCGTCGACGAGCATGACCGTTTCTGGCTGGTCGAAAAGGACGGCGGCTGACGAACGGAGCAGCCGTCGTCGGACGGTGCGCCCTCCACCCGGTTCGCGACCGCGTGACCCGATAGACTGCGCGCCCGGATGCACGCGTCCGAGGGTCTCCGCCACACGCCGCTCCACGACCGCCATGTGGCAGCGGGGGCACGGATGGTCCCCTTCGCCGGCTGGGACATGCCGGTGCAGTACCAGGGCGTGATTCCCGAGCATCTGGCCGTCCGCAGCCATGCCGGCCTCTTCGACGTCTCGCACATGGGCCAGCTCGAGGTCCGCGGCGCGGGGGCGATCCCGTTCGTGCAGCGGATGCTCTCCAACGACCTCGACCGCATCGAGGCCGGAAAGGCGCAGTACACGCTGCTCCTCGACGAGCGCGGCTGCCCCATCGACGACCTGATCGCCTACCGGTTCGCCGACGACCACGTCCTCCTCGTCGTGAACGCGTCCCGCGTCCAGGCCGACTACGACTGGCTCGCCTCCCACGCGCCCGGCGACGCGGAGCTGGAGGACCTCTCGGACGGGATCGCCATGCTCGCCCTGCAGGGCCCCGGCGCCCTCGGGCTGGTCGAGCTCCCCGAGCTGCCGCCGTTCGGGTTCGTCGACGCGGAGGTGTGCGGCGTGCGCGCGATCGTCGCCCGCACCGGCTACACGGGCGAGCCGGGCGTCGAGCTGATGGCCGCCGCCGAGAGGGTCGGCCCGCTGTGGGATGCGATCGTCGCCGCCGGCGCCGTTCCGGCCGGGCTCGGCGCGCGCGACACGCTCCGCCTCGAGGTTTGCTACCCGCTCTACGGCAACGACCTGGACGATGCCCACACGGCGCTGGAGGCCGGCCTGGGATGGGTGTGCGCCCTCGATCGCAAGGACTTCGTCGGCGCCGACGCGCTGCGCGCGCAGAAGGACGCAGGCGGGTACGACCGGCTCGTGGCGCTGCGGGTCGAGGGGCGCGGGATCCCGCGCCAGGGCATGTCCATGCGGCCGGGCGGGGAGGTCACGAGCGGGACGATGTCGCCCTCGCTCGGCATCGGCATCGGCATGGGGTACGTCCCCGCGGAGCTGGCCGCGGAGGGCACCGAGATCGAGATCGACGCCCGCGGCCGGCCCGTTGCCGCCCGCGTGGCTGCAAAACCCCTGTACGTCAAGGAGAGGCGCGAATGAGCGACGAGAGCTATCCCGAGGAGCTGCGCTACCACGAGGCCCACGACTGGGTGCGGGTCGAGGGCGACACCGCCACGTTCGGCATCACCTGGTACGCGCAGGACACGCTCGGCGAGGTCGTGTTCTACAGCCCGCCAGAGGTGGGCGACACCATCACGAAGGACGCCGACTACGGCGAGCTGGAGTCGACCAAGGCCGTCTCGCCGCTGGTGGCCCCGCTGTCCGGCGAGGTGGTCGAGGTGAACTCCGCGCTGGACGGGAACGAGAGCACGGTGAACGACGATCCCTACGGCGAGGGTTGGCTGGTGAAGGTGCGCCTCAGCGATCCCGGGGAGGTCGACGGCCTGATGAGCGCCGACGCCTACCGCGAGCTGCTCGAGTCGCTGTGAGCTTCACCTCGCTGACCGACGAGGACCGGGCCGCGATGCTCGCCGCGATCGGCGTGGAGTCGATCGCCGACCTCTTCGCCGAGATCCCGGCGGACGTCCGCCTCGACCGGCCGCTCGCGGTCGACCCGGCCCTGACGGAGGGCGAGCTGTGGGCCCACCTGTGCGAGCTGGCGGGCCGCAACTCGGGCACGGGGAGCGAGCTGTCGTTCCTGGGCGCCGGCGTCTACGACCACTACGTGCCCGCGGTGGTCGACGCCGTCATGCAGCGCGGCGAGCTGCTCACGGCCTACACGCCCTACCAGCCGGAGATGAGCCAGGGCACGCTGCAGGCGATCTTCGAGTATCAGACGGCCATCTGCGAGCTGACCGGGATGGACGTGTCGAACGCGTCCGGCTACGACGGGACGACGGTCGCCGCCGACGCCTGCTTCGTCGCCAAGCAGACGACGGGCCGGACGAAGGTCGTGGTCGCCGAGACCCTGAACCCGCAGGTGCGCCAGGTCGTGCGGACGTTCGCGCCCGGCTTCGGACTGGAGGTGGTCGAGGTGCCGCACACCGGCGGCACCACCGACCCCGACCGGTTCGGCGCGGCCTGTGCCGACGCCGCCTGCGCGATCTTCCCCCAGCCGAACTTCTTCGGCTGCCTGGAGCCTGCGCCGGCGCTGGCCGCCGCCGCGTCCGCGACCGGCGCGCTCCCCATCGCGCACGTCGACCTGATGACGCTCGGCGTGCTCGAGGCGCCCGGGGCGTACGGCTGCGCGCTCGCGATCGGGGAGGGCCAGTCGGCCGGGAACCACATGTCCTACGGCGGCCCGCATTTCGGGTTTCTCGCGGCGCGGTCGGACTACATCCGCAAGCTCCCGGGCCGGATCGTCGGCGAGACCGAGGACCACGACGGCCGGCGCGGGTTCGTGCTCACCCTGCAGACGCGCGAGCAGCACATCCGGCGCGAGAAGGCGACCTCGAACATCACCACCAACCAGACGCTGCTCGCGATCGCCGGCCTCGTCTACCTGAGCTGGCTCGGACCGGAGGGGCTGCGCGACGTCGGCAGCGCCTGCCTCTCGCTGGCCGAGCACGCGAAGCGGCGCCTGGGGCTGCCGCTCGCGTTCGACCGGCCGACGTTCCAGGAGTTCGCCGTGCGGCTGAGCCGGCCGGCCCGGGAGGTGATCCGCGACGCGCGCAGGCTCGGCGTCCACCCGGGCTACGCCCTCGGGCGCGACTACGAAGGGATGGACGACGTCCTGCTCGTGTGCCTGACCGAGAAGCGGACGGCCGCGGACATCGACCGGCTGGCCGAGGTGCTGCGCCAGGTGCAGGCGGTGGCGGCATGAAGCTCATCTACGAGAAGTCGCGCTCCGGACGACGGGCAGGCCGCATCCCCGACCCGGGCGTCGAGGCGGCGGAGGTGCCGGCGGCGCTCGCCCGGTCGGAGCCGCCGCGGCTCCCGGAGCTGGCCGAGCCCGAGCTCGTGCGCCACTACACCGAGCTCTCGACCCGGACGTTCGGGATCGACACCGGGTTCTACCCGCTCGGCTCCTGCACGATGAAGTACAACCCGCGCATCAACGAGCGGGCGGTGGGCCTGCCCGGGTTCGCCGACCTGCACCCGCACCAGGAGGACGAGGGCGCCCAGGGCGCGCTCGAGCTGATGTGGCGGCTGCAGGAGATGCTGGCCGAGGTCGTCGGCCTCGACGCGGTCACCCTACAGCCGGCGGCCGGGTCGCAGGGCGAGCTGACCGGCCTCACGCTCATGCGGGCGTACTTCGCCGACCGGGGCGAGGAGCGCACCGAGGTGGTCATCCCCGACACCGCCCACGGCACGAACCCGGCCAGCGTGGCGATGGCCGGGTACACGCTCGTGCGCGTGAAGACCGACATGCGCGGCAACGTCGACGTCGACGACCTGCGCGGCAAGGTGGGGGAGCACACGGCCGGCCTGATGCTCACCAACCCGTCGACGCTCGGCCTGTTCGAGGAGCGGATCTCCGAGATCGCCGACATCTTCCACTCGGCGGGCGCGCTCCTCTACTACGACGGCGCCAACCTGAACGCCGTCTGCGGTATCTCCCGGCCCGGCGACATGGGCTTCGACATCGTCCACTACAACCTGCACAAGACGTTCTCGCAGCCGCACGGCGGCGGCGGGCCTGGCGGCGGGCCGGTGGCGGTACGGCGCGACCTGGAGCCGTTCCTTCCGGTGCCCGTCGTCGTCCGCGACGGCGACGCGTTCCGCTTCGACCACGACCGGCCCAAGTCGATCGGCAAGGTGCGCGGGTTCGGCGGGCCGTTCGGGGTCTTCGTGCGCGCGTACGCGTTCATGCGCATGTGGGGCCTCGGCCTGCGCGACATGTCGGAGGTCGCCGTGCTGAACGCCAACTACGTGCTCGCCCGGCTGCGCGGCACCTACGACCTGCCGGTCGACCGCCACTGCATGCACGAGTTCGTCGTCTCGGCGAGGAACCTCAAGCGCGAGCACGGGATCACGGCGCTCGACGTCGCCAAGCGGCTCATGGACCACGGCTTCCACCCGCCGACGATCTACTTCCCCCTGATCGTGGCCGAGGCGCTCATGATCGAGCCGACCGAGACCGAGACGCGCGAGACCCTCGACGCCTTCTGCGACGCGATGCTCGCGATCGCGCAGGAGGCGGCCGACGACCCGCAGACGCTGAAGGACGCCCCGCACACCCGGCCGGTGTCGCGGCTGGACGAGGCCGCGGCGGCCAAGCGGCTGCTCGTCCGCTACGGGTTCGACGAGCACCCCACCTCCGAGTAGCCGTGCGGTGCTGCGCGCCGTGGCGTTCGACCACCGCGACACCCTGGCGGAGTTCCGCTGGGACGAGGCGCTTTGGCGGCGGGGAGTCGAGGCGCTCGTCGCGGCGGTCGGCGCGGACCCCGGCCTTGCCGGCCGGGTGGGCGACGGGCTCCGGCGCCGGTTCGTTCGCGCCGACGCCGGCCCGGCCGAGCTC
>JBKPMQ010000162.1:0-6146 GCA_046732235.1 Actinomycetota bacterium | reverse complement strand
GCGAGGAGCTCTACCGCTTCAACACGATCCGCAAGGTGATCGCGCGGCACATGCGCCACTCGCTCGAGACGGCCGCCCAGGTGACGACCGTGATCGAGGTCGACATGACCGGCGTCGTCGGCCTGCGCCGCAAGTGGAAGCCGGAGTACCAGAGCCGCTACGGCGTCACCCTGACCTACGTCCCGTTCGTCGCCCGCGCGACGATCGACGCGATCGGCCGGTGGCCGTGGGTGAACGCCGAGGTGCGGGGCGAGAGCGCCCTCATCAAGAGGTACGTGAACCTGGGCATGGCCGTCGCCGTCGACGACGCCAAGGGGCTGATGGTGCCCGTCATCCACCACGCGGAGGAGAAGAACCTGGTCGGCCTGTCGCGCTCGGTGATCGAGCTGGCGGACAAGGCACGCACGAAGACGCTCTCGCCCGACGAGATGAGCGGCGGCACGTTCACGATCACGAACCCGGGCGTGTTCGGGGCGCTGATCGGCACGCCGATCATTCCCGAGGGCCAGGTCGCCATCCTCGACGTCGAGGCCATCGTCAAGCGGCCGGTCGTCGTGACCGACAACCACGGCAACGACGCCATCGCCATCCGCCACATGATGTTCCTCTGCCTCAGCTACGACCACCGCCTGGTGGACGGGGCATATGCGGCCCAGTTCATGGCCCAGGTGAAGACGAACCTGGAGAGCTGGGACGAGCAGGCCTTCGGGCTCTAGCGGCCCATGGCCGGCGCCTACCTCTACGACCTGCACGGCCTCACGGCTTACGGCGGCGCGCTGCGGCTGCAGCAGGAGCTGGCGGCCGCGCGTTCGCAGCAGGCGATCCCGGACACCGTCGTCCTGCTCGAGCACGAGCCGGTGATCACGCTCGGCTCGCGGGCGGTGCGGGCGGAGGAGCTGCCGCTCGCGGACGCCGAGTACGCGGCCCGCGGGATCGAGATCGTCGAGGTGCCGCGGGGCGGACGCTCCACCTACCACGGCCCGGGCCAGCTCGTCTGCTACCCGATCCTCGACCTGAACGCGCGCGGGCGCGACCTGCGCCGGCACGTGCGCGGCCTCGAGCGGACGATCGTGCGCACGCTGGCCGGGTTCGCCGTCGAGGGCCGCGGCGAGGAGCCCCACCAGAGCGGCGTCTGGGTGGACGACCGCAAGATCGCGTCGATCGGCGTGCGCTGCGCCCGCTGGGTGACGAGCCACGGCCTGGCGGTGAACGTCGACGTCGACCTGGGCATCTACGAGCTCTTCGACGCATGCGGCCTCGGCGGCGCCCGCTTCACGTCGATCGCGGCCGAGACGGGCCGTCAGGTGACCACGGACGAGGTGCGCGGGCCGCTGCTCGAGGCCCTGTGCGAGGCGTTCGACCTGGAGCTCGAGCCGGTGCCGGCGGAGAACGATGCCCTGGTCTGAGCTCCAGAAGTCCCGGCCCGAGTGGATGACGGTGCGGGCGCCGTCGCCGAACGGCCGCTTCGCGGAGCTGCGCGGGCTGATGCGCGAGGGCGGGTTGCACACCGTCTGCGAGGAGGCGCGCTGCCCGAACATCGGCGAGTGCTGGGGCCGCGGCACGGCCACCTTCCAGATCCTCGGCGACGTCTGCACACGCGCCTGCCGCTACTGCGCCGTCACCTCCGGCCGGCCCGAGTCGGCGCCGGAGCCGCTCGAGCCGCTGCGGGTGGCCCGGGCGGTCGAGCGGATGGGACTGCGCCACGTCGTCGTGACCTCGGTCGACCGCGACGACCTGCCCGATCGCGGCGCGGGCCACTTCGCCGCGACGATCCGGGCGATCCGGCGCGCCAACCCCGGCTGCGGCGTCGAGGTGCTCGTGCCCGACTTCCTCGGGTTCCGGGAGCAGGCGCTGCGCACGGTGCTCGAGGCCGCCCCCGACGTCTTCAACCACAACATCGAGACGGCGGAGCACCTCTACCGGCGGGTGCGGCCGAAGGGCGACTACCGCAAGGCCCTCGACCTCCTCGACCGGGCCAAGGGCGTGTGGGCGGAGCTCCACCCGGCCCGCCCGCCGCTGATGACGAAGTCGGGCATCATCGTCGGGATGGGCGAGTCGGACGACGACATCCTCGGCGTCATGCGCGACCTGCGCGCACACCGCGTCGACGTGGTGACGATCGGCCAGTACCTGCAGCCGACCGAGCGCCACCTCCCGCTCGACCGCTGGGTGACGCCCGAGCAGTTCCGGCGCTACCGCGAGGAGGGCGAGGCGATGGGCTTCGGCTCGGTCTTCGCAGGGCCGCTCGTGCGCTCGAGCTACCGGGCCGAGGAGGAGCGGCTCGCGGCCGAGGGCGGCTCCCGGGCCGTCGCGCACTAGTGCGAGCATGAACAGGTTCCACACCCTGGCCTGGGGCGCCGGGGATCTGCCGCCCGTGGTCTGCCTGCACCGGGCCCGGGGGCACGCGCGCCGGTTCGAGCGGCTCGCGCGGATGATGACGGACGAGCGGCGGGTGATCGCCTACGACCTGCGCGGACACGGCCGCTCGCCGTGGTCGGGCCCGCACACGCTCTCCCAGCACACGGCCGACCTGGACGAGGTGCTCGAGGAGATCGGCGCCGGCCAGGTCGTGCTCGCCGGCGACGGGTTCGGCTGCCGGGTGGCGCTCTCCTACGCCGCGGCGCACGGCGGCCGCGTCACCGCGCTCGCGCTGCTCGACCCGCCGCTCCGCCCCGACCGCGAGCACGTGCTCGCGCTCGCCGCCGCCGAGCGGCGCGCGAAGGTCTACGTCAACGCGGACGTCGCCATCGCCGACTGGCCCGGCTACGCCGGCCTGCGCCACACCCCCCGGGTCCTGATCGAGGAGGACGTCGCCCAGCATCTCGTCGTCGACCAGGACGGACGCCTGCGCTTCCGCTACAGCCACGATGCCGCCGCGGCGGCGCTCGAGGCGATGGCCGAGCCGGCCGAGGGGCTGAAGGAGATCGTGTGCCCGGCGCTGATCGTGCGCGGCGAGCGGTCGGACATGCTGAGCGCCGCCGACGCCGAGTGGGCCGCCGGGGAGCTCCGCCGCTGCCGGCTCGAGGTCGTCCCCGGCGGGCATGTGCCGCTCTGGGACGCGCTGGCCGAGAGCGGCGCGCTGGTGCGCAGCTTCGTCGCCGCTCAGCGTGCGAGGGCGTAGACGATCACGCCCAGCAGCACCAGAACGAGCACGCCGATCGGCACCCACGCCGAGCCGGAGCGCAGGTCGGCGACCTGGTCGGCAGGGTCCGGCGGCGGGTACATCGGCTCGTCGCCGGCGGCGATCCGGCCGGCGAGCGCCTGCGCGGCGTCGGCGCGGACGAGCGCGGCGGCCACCTCGGGCTCGACGTCGAGCTGCTCGGCGATCTCGGCCTCGCTCGCCCCGCCGTCGTGCAGCTCGATGTAGCGGCGCACCTCGTCATCCGTCATCCCGAAGTCGCTCGCGTCCTGGGCCGCGAACCGGAGCGCCAGGAAGCGGTTATCCGGCGACGGGGACGGCAAGCTCCGTCCAGCGCTCGAACATGGCCCGGCCGGCTGCCCGCATGCCCGCCTCGGCGCCGTCGAACTCGGTTAGCAGCCGCTCCATCCCGCCCTCGCCCAGCACCCGGTTCGCATAGCCGGCGTACTCCGGCACGAGCGCCCATTCGCGCGCCATCTCCGGCAGCACCTCCATGTGGAACTGGATGCCGTACGCGGCCCGGCCGTAGCGGAACGCCTGGTTGGGGAAGGCCGGCGACGACGCGAGCAGCGTCGCCCCCTCGGGCAGGTCGAACGTGTCTCCGTGCCACTGCAGCGTCGGGAACGACGGCGGCAGGCCGGCGAAGATCGGGTCGGCGGCGCCCTCCGGGGTGAGCGTCACCGGCAGCACGCCCACCTCGGGCTGCGGGCCGGCGTAGACGCGCGCGCCGAGGCTCGCCGCGAGCAGCTGGACGCCGAGGCACGCGCCGAAGTAGGGCACGCCCGCGCGGACGGCCTCGCCGATCGCCCGCTTCTCGGGCATGAGCCAGGGCAGATCGCCGTCGTCGTTCACGCTCATCGGGCCGCCCATCGCCACGATCGCGTCGAAGTCTTCGAGCGCCGGGAGCGGCTCGCCCTCGTCCAGCTCCACCCGGTGCAGGCGCGCGCCCCGCTCCCGCAGGACGGCCTCGTACTCGCCGGGCGGCTCGCACGCGATGTGCTGGAGGACGACGACGTCCATGCTCAGGCTCCCTTCTGGTTCCCGCGCGCGATGGCGCGCAGGTCGAGGGCCGTGTCGAGGATCTCCTCGTCCACGCCCTGCTCGCGGGCGACCTCGCGCAGCGAGCGGCCGGAGGCGACGGCCTCCTTCACGATCGTGGTGGCGCGGTCGTAGCCGATGTACGGGTTGAGCGCGGTGGCGACGGCGAGCGTGCTCTCGGCGTGGCGCTCGCAGTTGGCCACGTTCGCCTCGATGCCCTCGACGCAGCGCTCGGCGAGCAGCCGGCAGGCCGCCGCCAGGAGGCCGATCGACCCGAGGAGGTTGCGGGCCATGAGCGGGATCTGGACGTTCAGCTCGAAGTTGCCCTGCAGGCCGCCGACCGCGATGGCGGCGTCGTTTCCGATCACCTGGGCCGCCACCTGGCAGGCCACCTCGGGGATGACCGGGTTGACCTTGCCCGGCATGATCGAGCTGCCCTTCTGGAGCTCGGGCAGGATGATCTCGGCCAGGCCCGCGCGGGGGCCCGAGCCCATCCAGCGCAGGTCGTTCGCGATCTTCGTCAGCGACACGGCGACCGTGCGCAGGGCGCCGGACGCCTCGACGAGCCCGTCGCGGTTCGCCTGGGCCTCGAACGGATCGGCGGGCGGGTGGATCTCGAGCCCGGTGTCGTCCGAGAGCAGCGTGCGGACGCGCGCGGCGAATTCGGGATGGGTGTTCAGGCCCGTGCCGGTGGCGGTGCCGCCGAGAGGGATCTTCGCCAGCCGCTCGAGCGTCGCGTCGACGCGCGCCCCGCCCTCGCGGATCTGGGCCGCGTAGCCGCCGAACTCCTGCCCCAGGGTGACCGGAACCGCGTCCATGAGGTGGGTGCGGCCGGACTTGACGACATCGGCGAACTCGTCGGCCTTCGCACCGAGGGCCGTCGCCAGGCGGTCGAGCGCCGGGCGCAGGTCGTGAACCATTCGGTCGAGGGCCGCGAGGTGCACGGCCGACGGGAAGACGTCGTTCGACGACTGGCCCATGTTCACGTGGTCGTTCGGGTGCACGCCCTCGCCGGCGAGGGTCGCGATCACCTCGTTCGCGTTCATGTTCGACGACGTGCCGGAGCCGGTCTGGAAAACGTCGATCGGGAACTGGTCGTCGTGGTCGCCGTTCGCGACCTGGTCTGCGGCGGAGGCGATGCGGGCGGCGACGTCGGAGTCGAGCAGCCCGAGGTCGGCGTTCACGCGCGCGGCGGCCGCCTTGATCCGGCCCAGCCAGTGGATCACAGCCGCCGGAATCGGCTCGCCCGACACCGGGAAGTTCTCGACCGCCTTGCTCGTCTCCGCGCCCCAGAGCTCGCGCGGTGCGGTGGTCTCGGTCATGGATGGACATTACTCCCGCGCGCCCGCTACGGCGGGCGGTTGAGCCAGCGGCGTTCGGCGTGCCAGCGTTGGAGGGTGCGGCGGCTGGGGGTGTGGGCGGTGCAGTGCGTGCAGGGGTGGTGGGTGAGGTGGGCGGGGTCGAGCGGCGGCGCGCCTTGGGCGTACCGGGCTTCCAGGCGGCGTCTGAGCTGGGGCCAGGCGTAGCTCCCCGGCCGGCGGCGGGACGGGCGGCCGCGCAGCTGGACGAGATGCGCATCCAGGGCGCGATGCCGGGCGGCGGTCACACAGCCGTTTGCCTGTCACACCCCCATCAGCGTCCGCACGAAGTCCCGGCCGCCCCGTTTCGTCTGGAACGCCTGGGCGGCGTGGCCGGGACACAGCCACACCGACACGCGGTAGCCGAGCCGCACCTCCTCGGTGCGGCCGCGGGTGCGATCCACGCAGATCGCGCACACCGGCCGTGTCAACGGCAGGTTCCTGGCCTTGTACAGCGTCGGCAGGGCATAGGTCACACCGATCAGTGTGACGCGGCAGTGGTCACAGGTGGGTGACGGGGTGTGGCGAGCGTGTCGGGGAACCGCAAATGACACATGCCAACACCGCCAACTGCCAACCCCACAAGCCGAGGCCTGATTTCCGCGGGCGAA
>JBKPMQ010000161.1:0-12226 GCA_046732235.1 Actinomycetota bacterium | reverse complement strand
CCTGACGGGTTCATCGTCACGGCGATCAAGTCGCTCATCCTGGCCAACCTGGTCATGGGCGTCTTCGCCATGCTCACCTGGGCCGAACGCCGCGTGCTCGGCCGCTTCCAGGTGCGGCTCGGCCCGAACCGCGTCGGCCCGTTCGGGCTGCTCCAGCCGATCGCCGACCTGGTCAAGCTGATCCGCAAGGAGAGCCTGCTCCCCGAGGGCGTGAACCCGGTGCTCTACCTGGCGGCGCCGATGGTGTCGCTGTTCGCGTCGCTGGCCGTGTTCGCGGTCATCCCGTTCGGGGGCGAGGCCACGATCCCGGGCACCGACTTCCAGATCTTCCTGTGGGTCTCCGACCCCAGCGTCGCGCTCCTGGTGGTGTTCGCGCTGGGCTCGCTGAGCTTCTACGGCTTCCTGGTCGGCGGCTGGTCGTCGAGCTCGAAGTACAGCCTGCTCGGCTCGATGCGGGCGGTCAGCCAGCTGATCTCCTACGAGGTCAGCCTCGCGCTCGCCGTCATCGGCGTGGTGATGATGAGCCACACGCTCTCCCTGACCGGCATCGTCGCGGCCCAGCACCGCGACGGGCTGCCGTACGTGATCCCGCAGTTCCTCGGATTCCTCGTCTACGTCGTCGCCTCGACGGCCGAGACGAGCCGGATCCCGTTCGACCTGCCCGAGGCCGAGGGCGAGCTCGTCGCCGGCTACCACACGGAGTACGGCGGCATGCGCTTCGCCATGTTCCAGAACGCCGAGTACGTCGCCCTGATCGCGTTCTCGGCGATCGCCTCGGTGCTCTTCCTGGGCGGGTACGGGTGGCCGTGGCTGCCCGGGCCGATCTGGATGATCCTGGAGATGGCGATCTTCATCTTCGTCGCGATGTGGCTGCGCGCGACGCTGCCGCGCGTGCGCTACGACAAGCTGATGTCGATCGGCTGGAAGGTGCTCCTCCCGGCCGCCACCCTCAACCTGCTGGTCACGTCGGTCATCGTGGCCTGGCGCGCGTAAGGACCGAAAGACATGCCCGTCACCGACTCCGTCAAGGGCTTCGCGGTCACGTTCCGGCACCTGTTCCGGAAGCCCGTCACGCAGCAGTACCCCGAGTACAAGCGTCCGGTGTACCCGCGCTTCCGCGGCCGCCACCGGCTGCACCGGCACGAGAACGGCCTCGAGAAGTGCGTCGGGTGCTCGCTCTGCGCCGCCGCCTGCCCGGCCGACTGCATCCGCGTCGTCGCCGCCGAGAACACCGAGGAGGAGCGCTACTCGCCGGGCGAGCGCTACGCCCGCATCTACGAGATCAACATGAGCCGCTGCATCTTCTGCGGCTACTGCGAGCTGGCCTGCCCCTTCGACGCGATCACGCTCGGGCACGACTACGAGCTGGCCGAGATGTCGCGCGAGGCGATGGTCTACACGAAGGACATGCTGCTCGAGCCGATGCACCCGAGCCGCACCACGCCCGTCGCCCCCGTCGACCCGTTCGACATCGTCGAGCCCGCCGGCGAGGGGGGCCGGGCGTGACCTACGACATCGTCTTCATCGTCGCGTCCGTCGTGGCGATCGCCGCGGCGCTCCTGGTCGTGCTGTCCGGCAACCCCTTCATCTCGTCGCTGGCGCTGATCGGGAACCTGATCGCGCTCGCCACCTTCTACATCCTGCTGCAGTCCGACTTCCTGGCCGCGGCGCAGGTGATCGTGTACGCGGGCGCGGTGATGATCATGTTCCTCTTCGTCACGGCGTACCTGGGCGGGCGCGCCGACGAGCCCACCCGGCAACGGCCGTGGTGGCAGACGCTGGCCGCCCTCGTCGCGGCCGCCGGGATCGCCGCCGAGATCGTGTTCGGCGTTGCGCGCGAGAGCTTCCTGCACGGGCCCGTCGTGAGCGATGCGTTCGGCGCCCCGCAGGCGATCGCGGGCCGCTTTCTGGGCCGCTACCTGCTGGCGTTCGAGGGCACCTCGGTGCTGCTCCTGATCGCCGCGGTCGGCGGCGTCGTGCTCGCCACCCGCCGCCCGGCGCCGCGCGGACCGCACGAGCCGGGCGCGTTCGAGGTCGAGCGGCCGCGGCGCGTGCGCTCGCTGCAGTCCTCGGTGATGCAGGCCGAGACCGAGTTCGAGGTCGTCCGCACCGGCGGCGGCGACGAGGAGAAGGACGAGGCCTGATGCACATCGGCGTCGAGTGGTTCGTCTCGGTCTCCGCGATCCTGTTCGGGATCGGCCTCTACGGCGTCTTCACCCGCCGCAGCCCGCTGATCCTGCTGCTCTCCGTCGAGATCATGCTGAACGCCTGCAACCTGGCGCTGATCTCCTTCTCCCGCTACCTCGGTCAGCAGTCCGGCCAGGTGTTCGCGCTCGTCGTCATGGCGGTGGCGGCCTCGGAGGTCGTCGTGGGCCTCGGCCTGGTCGTGGCCGTCGCTCGCCGCAAGGGTGACCTGGACGTCGACCGGCTGACGGGGCTGCGGCACTGATGGAGGCGCTCGCCTGGATCTGCCTGTTCGCGCCGCTCGCCGGCGTGGCGACGCTCACCCTGGCCGGCTCGCGGATCTCGCGCGGGGCGGCCGCCTGGACCGGCACCCTGTTCGCGTTCGTGGCCTTCGGGGCCGCGATCGCCGAGCTGGTGGCGATGCTCGGCGAGGGCGCCTCCCAGCGGGCGCACACCTACACGGCCTACACCTGGGCCGGGTCGGGCACGTTCCGGGTGCCGCTTGGAGTCCTCGTCGATCCGCTCTCGGTGACCGAGATGCTCATCGTCGCGGGCGTCGGCGCCGTGATCGTCATGTACTCGATCGGCTACATGCACGGCGACGTCAAGGAGCGGCGCTTCTTCGTCTACATGGACCTGTTCCTGTTCTCGATGCTGCTCCTGGTCATGGCGGACAACTTCGTTCTGCTCCTGGCCGGCTGGGGCCTGGTCGGGCTCTCGTCCTACCTGCTGATCGGGTTCTGGCACGAGCGGCCCGAGCCGGTGGCGGCGGCGAAGAAGGCCTTCGTGATGAACGCGATCGGCGACGTCGGGATCGCGATCGCCATCCTCTTCATGGTCCGCGACCTCGGGACGACGGACTTCGGCGCGGTGTTCTCGGCCGCGTCGCAGCACTGGCCGAAGGGCTCGGCGGATGCCAACTGGGTCGCCGCCGGGCTGCTGCTCGGCGCCGTCGCCAAGTCGGCCCAGATCCCGCTGCACACCTGGCTCCCGGACGCGATGGAGGGCCCCACCCCCGTCTCGGCTCTGATCCACGCCGCCACCATGGTGACTGCCGGCGTCTACCTCGTGGCCCGCGCGCACCCGCTGTTCGTGAACGCCCCGGACATCCTGGCCCTGACGGCGCTGCTCGGGATGGCGACGCTCCTGATGGCGGGCGTGGTCGCGCTCGTCCAGACGGACATCAAGCGGATCATCGCCTACTCGACGATGAGCCAGATCGGCTACATGTTCACCGCCGTCGGCATCGGTGCCTACTCGGCGGGCATGTTCCACCTGCTGACCCACGCCTTCTTCAAGGCGCTGCTCTTCCTCGGCGCCGGCATCGTCATCCACGCGCTCGGGGGCGAGCAGGACGTGCGCAGGATGGGCGGCCTCGGCGCCGCGCTGCCGAAGACGAAGTGGCTCATGTGGATCGGCACGGTGGCGCTGATCGGCTTCTGGCCGCTGTCCAAGGACGCGATCCTCGCGAGCGACCTCGAGAAGGGCGGGACGACCGCCACGATCGTCTGGGTCGGCGGCCTTCTGGGCGCCTTCCTGACCGGGATCTACGCCACCCGGCTCATGCGGCTCACGTTCTACGGCGAGCGCTCCCAGTACGCGGCCGAGCACCTCCACACCGACCACGGCGAGGCCCCCTGGGTGATGATGTGGCCGGTCGCGGCGCTCGCGATCGGCACGATCCTGTCCGGCTTCCTCGCGATCGGGTTCGGCGTGAACGAGACCTTCGGCAACTGGCTCGCGAGCGCGGCGCCCACGATCGAGCCGTCGACCGCGGACGATGTCGTCACCACCGGCATCGCCTGGGCCGTCGGCGCAGCCGGCGCGCTCCTGACCTGGCGGGCGTACGCCGATCCGGCCCTGCTCGAGCGGCTCAAGCGCCCGTTCGCCGGCGGCGCCGTCGTGGCCGAGCGCAAGTTCTACTGGGACGAGGTCTACGACACGATCGCCTACATCCCGGCGGCGGCGATTGCGGTCGGCATCTACCGCTTCTTCGAGCGGTGGGTGATCTGGGGCACCGTCGACCTGGTCACGTTCCTCGTGCGCATGGTCGCCCGCGGCACGGCCGACGCCCAGACCGGCGTCGTGCGCCAGTACGCGACGGTGCTCGTGGCCGGCGCGGCCCTGCTGGGCGTGTACTTCCTCTCGAGGGCGACGCTGTGACCACCGCGCTGATCTTCCTGCCGCTCGCCGGATGCGTCCTCGTCGGCCTCCTGCCGCTCCCGCGGCGGGCGACCGAGCTGCTCGCGCTCGCCGTCGCGCTCGCCGAGGGGGTGCTGGGGGCGATCGCGCTGGTCGGGTTCGACATCGGCGGCGGCGTCCAGTACGCCCAGGACACGCGCTGGATCTCGGACTTCGGGGCCGGGGTGCCCATCCGCTACCACGTCGGCATGGGCGGGCTCTCCCTGTTCATGGTGCTGCTTTCGGCCGTCGGCATCGCCGCGTCGATCGGGACCGCCATGGTGGCCGGGCGCGAGCGCACGCGCGTCTACCTGGCGCTGCTGCTCCTGCTCGAGTTTGCGCTCGTCCTGCTCTTCACCGCCCAGGACCTCGTCCTCTTCTACGTCGGGTGGGAGGTCATGATGATCCCGCTCTACGTGCTCATGGGCGTGTGGGGCGGCGAGAACCGGCGCCGGGCCACGCTCCAGTTCGTCGTCTACACGCTCATCGGGTCGCTGCTCATGCTGGTGGCGATCGCGGTGCTGGGCGTCTCCGCCCGCACGTTCGAGCTCTCCGCGCTCACGGCGCATCCGCACGAGTCGACCTGGCTCTTCCTGGCGTTCGCGGCCGCCTTCTGCATCAAGGCGCCGCTCTTCCCGCTCCACGGGTGGCTTCCGAGCGCCTACCGGCAGTCGACGCCCGAGGTGACAGCGCTCCTCTCCGGCGTGATCTCGAAGGCGGGCGCGTACGGGCTGATCGTCTTCGCCGTCCCCCTGTTTCCGTCCGTGGCCCACGACTGGCGCTGGGTCTTCCTGGGGCTCGGGCTGGCCGGCCTCCTGTACGGGGCGATCGTCGCCTTCCGCCAGGAGGACGCGCGCGGCGTCGTGGCCTATTCGAGCCTCAGCCAGATGAACCTGATCGTGATCGGGATCTTCGCCTTCAACTCGAACGGCGTCACCGGCGCGATCTTCCAGATGGTGAACCACGGCGTCGTCTCGCTGGCCGCGTTCCTGCTCATCGGGCTGGTCGAGCTGCGGGCCGGCACCGACCGGTTCCGCGTGCTCGGCGGGCTCGCGAACGGCCGCCCGGTGTTGTCGACCGTCTTCCTGATCGCGGCGCTCTGGGCGCTGGCGGTGCCCGGCTCGAGCATCTTCGTGTCCGAGCTCTACATCCTGATCGGCGCGTTCCAGCAGCAGGCCGTGCTCGGCGGCGTCGCGGCCTGCGGAATCGTGCTCGCGGCCATGTACATGCTGCGCTGGTACTCGGCGCTCGCCCACGAGAACGACGGCGAGAGGGTGTCCCCCGAGACACCCGACCTGCGCGTCGGCGAGCTCGCGATCGCGGTGCCGCTGCTCCTGATCCTGTTCGCGATGACCGCCTACCCGTGGGGCGTGATGCAGCGCGTCACGACCTCGCAGGTGGCGTTCGAGACCCCCGCGAAGGTGCAGCAGCTGTGATCTCGACCATCCCCGTCTCGTTCTCCGCGATCGGCCCCGAGATCATCGTGCTCGGCACGGCCGCCGTCCTGCTCCTGGTCGCGATCTTCCTGCCCGACGAGCTCGCCCGCAGGCTCTCGTCCGGCGCGACGGTGATCGCCCTCGCGGCCGCCACCGCCTACGCGGCCACCCAGTTCCACGACGGCGCCCGGGCCCCGTTCGACCACACGCTGCGGATCGACGCGTTCGGCCAGAGCGGCCGGATGCTCGTGTTCGTGGCGGCGATCGTCGCCGTGGCGTTCTCGTGGGGCATGGGCCACCTGCGCGAGCAAGGGGTGGAGTACCACGCGCTGCTCCTGACCGCGGCCGCGGGCATGTCGCTCCTGTGCGTGGCGAACAGCTTCGTGACCGCGTTCGTGGCGCTCGAGCTCTTCTCGCTCGCGCTCTACGTCCTGGTGGCGATCGAGACCGACGACCTGCTCTCGCTCGAGGGCGGCCTGAAGTATCTGATCATCGGATCGGTCGGGGCGGCCTTCCTGCTCTACGGCGCGGCGCTCACGTACGGGGCGAGCGGGCAGCTCGAGTTCGACCGCATCCGGGCCGGCCTCGCCTCCGGCGACCACCACAACGTGCTCGTGCTGATGGGGCTGACGCTCGTCGTCGTCGGGCTCGGCTTCAAGGCCAACGCGGCGCCGTTCCACATGTGGACGCCGGACGCGTACGAGGGCGCTCCGACACCGGTGACCGCGTTCATGTCGGCTGCCACGAAGGTCGTCGCGCTCGTGTTCGCGCTGCGGGTGCTCGTGACGGCCTTCCCGCGCCAGTCGGACGTGTGGCAGATCGGCCTCGCCGGGATCATCATCGCCTCCTTCGTCGTCGGCAACCTGGCCGCGCTGCGCCAGGCGAACGTGAAGCGCATGCTGGCCTACTCGACGGTCGGCCACTCCGGCTTCCTGCTGACCGCGGTGGCCGCCCACAGCGCCCTGGGCACCCGGTCGCTGCTGTACTACCTGACCGTCTACGGCGCGATGAACCTGGGCGCCTTCGGGATCGTCGCCGTGCGGGAGCGCGAGCTGGGCCGCCCGGTGCTGATCAGCGACTTCGCCGGCTGGGGCTACCGCCGCCCGGTGCTCGGGATCGGCATGCTGATCTGCATGCTCTCGCTGGCCGGCTTCCCACCGACCGGCGGCTTCCTGGGCAAGCTCTACATCTTCTCCGCTGCCGTCGACAACGACCAGACGTACCTCGCCATCGCCGGCGTGATCGCAACCATGGTCGGTCTGGTCTACTACCTGCGGGTTCCGTTCGCGCTCTACGACCGCGACGCCGAGGCGCCGGTCATCAGCACGCGCCCCGGCTTCGGCCTGACGGCCGGCGCGGCCAGCTTCGCCGCCCTGGCGGCGCTCGTGCTCGGTATCGTCCCGACGCCGATCATCGATCTGGCGCGGACGGCCTCGAGCTCGCTGTTCTAGCCGCGCGGGTGCATAAAAGGGGTCTGACCCCGTTTATTCACCAGCGAACGTATGTTCGCTATCATGCGCGCATGGACGAGGCGCAGCTGCCGCTCTTTCCCGAGCTCGACGGCATGGGCGACGGCCGGACGCTGCGCGACGTCGAGTACCTGCATGTCCGCGCCAAGAAGATCATCAACCGCGTGCCGGAGGCGTCGCAGATGCCCTTCCGGTTCACGATCAACGCCTATCGCGGCTGCTCGCACGCGTGCACCTACTGCTTCGCCCGGCCGACACACACATACCTCGGAATGGACGCCGGCAGCGACTTCGAGCGCCGCATCGTCGTGAAGGTGAACGCCGTCGAGCGCCTGGCGGCGGAGCTGCACGACCCGCGCTGGGGCGGCGACCACATCGCCATGGGCACGAACACCGACCCCTACCAGCCGGCGGAGGGCCGCTACCGGCTCACGCGCGGCCTGATCGGCGAGCTGACGGCGGCGGGCAACCCGTTCTCGATCCTGACGAAGTCGCCGATGATCATGCGCGACGCCGACCTCCTGGCGGACGCCGCCCGGGCCGGCCTCGTCCGCTGCAACCTCTCGATCGGGACGCTCGACTCCGAGG
Organism: Actinomycetota bacterium; assembly: GCA_046732235.1. Lineage (GTDB taxonomy): Bacteria > Actinomycetota > Thermoleophilia > Gaiellales > JAICJC01 > JAICJC01. The sequence continues at coordinate 4,368 of JBKPMQ010000161.1, read as the reverse complement.
CCTGGCACGCGAGCGAGCCCGGCACGCCGCCCCCGCGGCGGCGAGTCGAGGCGGTCGCCCGCCTGAACGCCGCGGGCATTCCCACCGGCGTCCTGATCGCCCCCGTGCTCCCCGGCATCTCCGACGCGCCCGAGCAGCTGACGGAGGTCGTGGAGGCCTGCGTCGACGCCGGCGCGGTCTCGGTCAGCCCGATCCTGCTCCACCTGCGCCCCGGCGTGCGCGAGGTGTTCATGCCCTGGCTCGAGAGCTACCGCCCCGACCTGGTGGAGCGCTACCGCGAGCTCTACTCGTCCTCCTACGCGACGCCCGGCGCGCGGGCGCGGCTGGCGCACCAGATCGACGACATCGTCGACCGCATCGGCGGCACGGCCGTGCCGCCCTCGCGCACACGCGAGGCCGCCTGACGGCCCGGCTAGATCCGGCGCATGAGCCGGGCGAGGCCGGCGTCGCGCAGGTGCCACCGGTCGTGCAGGTGCTCGCGCGCGAGCGACGCGATCGCCGCGGCGCCCGAGACGGCCAGGGCGAGCCAGGCCAGCTTGATCGACACCGACGGCGTCGACCCGGACACCACGTCGGGGAAGCGCAGGCTCGTTCCCGCCAGCGTCAGCAGGGCGGCCACCGCGCAGGCGCCGAGCTCGAAGACGGCCCATTCGGCCGGCTCGTCGACGACGGCAAGATACGCGGCGAACGCGGCGCCGAGCATCGCGGCGGTCGCCACCATCGCCACGTAGAACCCGGTGAGCGCCGGCCCGAGGAGGGCGATCACCAGCACGGCCGCGGCCAGCGCGGCGACGCGTGCGGGGGTCACATGGCGCGGGAGAGGCGGCATCGTGCAACCCCAGTTCTGGCTCGGGCGGACGAGTCCTTCCCCATCGTCCGGTCCGGGTGATGCTCCGGGGACGCGGGCCGGGGACGCTAGGCCCGGCCATGCGCCTCGAGCTCGGGAAGCCCATCGTGTGCACGGACGGCGACGTCGGGGAGCTCGCCGACGTGGTCGTCGACCCGGTGCAGCGGCGGGTGACCCATCTGGTGGTCCAGCCGCACGGCAACCTCGGGCCCGCCCGGCTCGTGCCCGCCGGCCTCGCAAGCGGCGAAGGGCACCGGATCTCGCTGCGCTGCACGCGCGCGGAGGTGGACGGCTTCACCACGATCCGCGAGTCGGCCTACCTGCGCACGGGCGAGCTGCCCCGCGACGACCCCGACTGGGACATCGGGGTCGAGGACGTGCTGGCGATGCCGTACTACACCTCGCCGGACATCGGCGTCTACCCGTCGCTCGAGGAGCCGTACATGATGACGTACGACCGCGTCCCCAAAGGCGAGGCCGAGATCCGACGCTCGAGCGCCGTCGTCTCGGCGGACGACCAGCACCTGGGGACGGTGGAGGCGCTGGTCGTGGACGGCGAGGAGATCACCCACTTCGTGCTCGAGCGCGGCCACCTGTGGGGGCGGCGCGACGTGACGATCCCGATCGGGGCCGTTGCGAAGGTCGAGTCGGACACCGTGACGCTGCGGATCTCGAAGGACGACGTCGGCGACCTCCCCGCCGTGCGAGTTCACCGCTGGTCCCGGGAATAGCCGGCCGCGCGACCTGCGCGCTCATTCCGGGTCGCGGGCGTAGAGCCCACGGACGGCCCGGCGGATGCGGGCCCGCAGGCGCTCGCCGTCGTCCGGCGCCCGAGGGCGCGACCACGCCGCCGCCACCTGCGCGCCGAACAGCAGCGCGGATGCGTACAGGTACACCGAGTAGAGGAACACGAGCGCCGAGGTCAGCGACCCGTACACGACGCTCAGGCGGGTCACGTTCTCGTAGATCCGCCCCGACGCGAACGAGATCGCGAGCAGCAGGATCGCCGTCGTGACGGCCCCCGCCAGCGCGTCGGCGCGCCGCAGCTTCCGCGACGGGACGAAGCGGTAGAGGAGCATGACGATGACGACCGAGCCGAGCACGGCCGCCACGCGCGGGGCGCTGGTCCCGACCGCGGTGCGCCGCAGGCCCGCCAGCAGGTCGACGCGGCGCAGCTCGTGCTGGGCGAGCCGGTCGAGCACCGTGGCGGCGACCGTGACGAGGACGAGCAGGGCGCAGCCGACGACGAGCGTGAGGTCGACCAGCTTGCCGCGCGCCGGAGGCCGGCCCTGCCCACCGCCGAGCACGACCTCGAGCCCCGTGCGGATCGCGGCCATCATCCCCGTCGCCGCCCACACGAACAGGAACAGGGTCACGAGCCCCACGAGGCCGGACGGCGAGGCGATGCCGGAGATCGCATCGGCAACATCCTCCCGGCTGGCGACGCCCGACGGGAGCGCCCGGGCGACGGTGTCGACCACGGCGTCGTGAACCTCGCGGTCGCCGAGCAGCAGGCCGAAGACGGCGACGACGACGATGGCGAGGGGCACGATCGAGAAGAGCACCCGGTAGGCGATGCCGGCCGCGTGCTGCGGGCATCCGTCGGCGAAATAGCGGTCGCCGGCGGTCGCGAGGACGCCGGCGACCCTGCGGGCCGTGCGTGCACACGCGGCCATGACGCGCTCGCGCGCGGGCGTCGGTCCCGGACCCGGTCGCGCCGGTGCGGACATTGGCAAAGGCTACCGTCCGCTATGTTCCGCCCGTCTTTAGAAGGCACACGAGGGAGGGCCTCAATGTCACTCGGAAACGGCGTCAAGCTCACCTGGATCGGGCATGCGTCCTTCATCCTCGACACGCCCGGCGGCAAGCGGGCCCTCATCGACCCCTGGATGACGGGCAATCCCGTCGCCCCCGAGTCGCTCCAGGATCCCGGCGACGTCGACCTGATCCTCCTCAGCCACGGCCACTCCGACCATACGGGCGACGTCATCCGGCTCGCCAAGGAGAAGAGCCCGGCCGCGGTCATGTGCATGATCGAGCTGGGCGACTACCTCACGTCCAAGGGCGTCGAGAACATCATGGGCGGCAACAAGGGCGGCACGCTCAGCGCCGAGGGCGTGAGCGTCACCCTCACCCACGCCTTCCACTCCTCGAGCTGGGGCGAGGAGGACGGCACCATCGTTTACACCGGGGAGCCGGCCGGCCTGATCATCACGCTCGAGAACGGCTACCGGATCTACTTCGCCGGCGACACGACCGTGTTCGGCGACATGGCGCTGATCGGCGAGCTCTACGGCCCCGATCTGGCGATGCTCCCGATCGGCGACTTCTTCACGATGGGCCCGATGGAGGCGGCGAAGGCCGTCGAGCTCCTGGGCGTGAAGCACGTCCTCGGGATGCACTACGGCACGTTCCCGCTGCTGGTCGGCACGCCCCAGGGCCTGCGGGACGAGCTCGCGAAACGCGGCCTCACCGACGTCGTCGTCGAGGAGCTCAAGCCCGGAGAGACGCTTTCGTGACCTTCTCGCTCGTGGCGTGCGACCTCGGGGCGCGTCAGTGGGGGGTGGTCGTCGCGTCGAAGTTCCTCGCCGTCGGGGCGGTCGTCCCATGGGCGCGGGCGGAGGTCGGCGCCGTGGCCACGCAGGCGTCCGCCAATGTCTCCTACGGGCCGCGCGGCCTCGAGCTGCTGGCAGCGGGCACGACGGCACAGGAGACGCTCGACCGGCTCACCCGCGACGACCCCGGCAAGCCCGACCGCCAGATCGGGATCGTCGACGCCGCCGGCGGGAGCGCGACCTTCACCGGCCCGGAGTGCTTCGACTGGGCCGGCGGCAGATCCGGCCCCGGCTACGCCGCTCAGGGCAACCTGCTCGCGGGTGCCGCGGTGGTCGATGCGCTGGCCGAGACGTTCGAGGGCACCGAGGGCCCGCTGGTCGAGCGCCTGCTGGCGTCGCTGGCCGCGGGCGACGCCGCCGGCGGCGACCGCCGCGGGCGCCAGTCGGCGGCCGTGATCGTGCGCGAGACCGACGGCGGGTACGGCGGCGGGACGGACATCCTCATCGACCTGCGGGTCGACGACCACCCGGATCCCGTCACGGAGCTCCAGCGCCTGTACGCCATCCAGGACCTCCTCTTCGGCCGCACGCCGGAGGATCAGCTGATCCCGATCGAGCAGGTGCAGGCCGAGCTCTCCGAGCTGCTCGAGAAGGTCGGCCACGCCGGGCCGGTCGAGCCGGGCCTGCGGGAGTGGGCGGGGATGGAGAACCTGGAGGAGCGGCTCCACGACCGCCGCATCGACCCGGTCGTCCTGCGCGCCCTGCGCGAGCGCGCAGCCGCCGCGACCTAGGCGGTCATCGCAGGCTGAGGCGCCGGTCGATCCGCTCGGCGCCGCTGCGCGGCCGGAGCACGCCTGGCAGGGCGGCGGCGATGTCGGCCACGGCCCGCGCCGAGGCCGCATCCCGATCCTCGAGCACGAGCGGCCGGCCGGCGTCCGCGGCCAGCCGCAGGGGCTCGTCCAGCGG
>JBKPMQ010000160.1:0-6228 GCA_046732235.1 Actinomycetota bacterium | reverse complement strand
GGCAGCAGGATCAGGGCGAGCAGGGTGGTCTGGAGGAGCGACGGCACGATCTGGTGCCAGACGAGGTAGCCGACGTCGTAGCTGAACCCGAGCAGCACCTGCACGGCGACGAGGCCCACCTGCACGAGCAGCGCGCCTGCGAAGACCCACGGAAGCGGCCGCGGCGGCGCGGGCTCGAGCATGCCGGCGCCCGGCTCGCCGCGCCCCGCGAAGGTCGCCACGACCCACGCGCAGGCGAGATAGGCCAGCGAGGTCATGCCCAGGTGGCGGTAGAGCACCGCGTCGAGCAGGAGCCCGCCGGCGAAGCCGGCCGCGGCGGCGACCTCGATGCCCCGCCACAGGGCGAGGGCGACCACAAGGATCGCGATCAGGTCGGGCCCGCCCCCGAACGGGTAGAGCTGGGGCGTCACCGAGACCTGCAGGACCATCAGCAGGAACGCGCAGACGAGGGCCTTCGGGTAGTCGAGCACTAATACATCTCCAGGACGACGACGCCGCCGAGGTTGTCGAAGTTCACGAACGGCGTGACCTGGATCTGCTTGTTCTGCTGGCCGAGGTCGTCGTTCCTCACGTACGTCACCCGCCCGATCGGGATGCCGTCGGGGTAGATCGACTTCAGCCGTCCCGTGTAGCCGGTCGTGACGACGGTGTCGCCGTTCTTCACGAGCACCGACTGCGGCACCTCGGCCATCGTCAGCTCGCCCGGCGTGCCGGTGCTGGGCACGATGGTGCCGTTCGCGCCCTGTTCGCCCTGCACCGTCGCCGTCACGCCGATGGCCGGATCGAGCAGCACCTGCACCGTCGCCGTGCTCCCGGTCACGTGGGCAACCCGGCCGACGAGCGCGCCGCCTTCCGACACCGGGGCGATCACCGGGTCGTTGATCTGGATGCCGTCGTCGCTGCCGATCCCGAGCAGGACGGAGGGGGTGTCGGAGTCCGGCGACGCCGCGATCACCGAGCCGGAGACGGTGTGGAATTTCGGGTTCTCCTGCACCCAGTGGGCGTTCTTCTGGGCCGTCTCGAGCCGCGCCTCGAGCGACTTGATCATGGAGGCGTCGCGCCCGACCTGGGCCTCGAGCCGGTGCAGCTTCGCCGTCTGTTCGCGGGCATCGATGAGCCCGGTGGTCCAGTGCCACGCGTCGACGAACGGGCTGGTGATGCGGTGGGCGACGCTCGCGAACGGGGCCGTCAGCTCGACGACCCCGTTCTGCACGGAGCCGACGACGCCGGTCGACCCCTCCCGGTAGGACATCGTCAGGAGCGTGAGCGAGGCGGCGACGAGCAGGCCGACGACGGCCCGCCTGCGTATGACACGGTTCTTTTGGAGGAGCATCCTTCCGGGCGGGTCGGTCGGGCGATTCTACCTGAGCCCCTGCGCCCAAAACCCCAGCATCTGAATAACCGGTGCCAGGCACCGGTTATTCACCGACGAGCCGCCAACCCGGGACCAATCTCCCAGCGGATACTCGGGCCATGAACCGACAACGCTCCCTCGTCATCCTCGGCATCGCCGCCGGGATCGCGTTCATCGCGATCGCCGTCATGTACTGGACCGTCCCGGCCAAGTCGCTGCCGCTGCCGAACTTCCTCGGCCACGAGAACGGGGTGTCGGCCGTCCACGTGAAGCACGGCATTGCGTCGTTCCTGGTCGGCCTCGCCTGCTTCGCCTTCGCCTGGTTCCAGAGCGGGCCCAGGCACAAGCCGGTCAGCTGACCGATCGGTAACTCCCGTGATGTCCTGGGCGGCTGCGAACCGAGCAGCGCAAGGACTAGAGGGAGCACATATTGCGCCGAAATATGGGCGCGACCGAGAAGCAGTCAAGGGCCTGGCCCTTGACTGCGGTCGTGGGCGTCTGCGATGACGCAGACGCTCACGCGCGATGCGACGGTTCCGCAGTCGCAGCCCCGCCATCGGCACGCCCGACCAGGAACCGTCGCGCGTCCAGGCGCGCGCGGAGTTGCCGATCGGTCAGCTTTAGCTAACGGCGAACCACACGGTGAGGACGATCCCCTCGACGAAGCAGAAGACGGCGAACGGCGTCAGCCGGTTCGTCTCGAAGTAGCGCATCAGGAAGCGGATCGAGACGTAGGCCGTCGCGGCCGAGCAGAGCGAGGCGACCAGCGCCTGACCGCGCACCCCGTCGCCGTCGGGGCCGAGCAGGACGGGGATCTTGAGCAGGGCCGCGGCGCCGATGATCGGCGTCGCCAGCAGGAAAGCGAACCGGGCCGCGTCCTCGTTCGAGAAGCCGACCAGGAGGCCGCCGCCCATCGACGCCCCCGAGCGCGAGAAGCCCGGGATGAGCGCGATCGCCTGCGCCGCGCCGACGCCGACGGCGTGCCGCCACCCGGCCGTGTGGGCGATGCGGCGGTCGCCGTCGTCCTCGCTCTCGGGCAGGTCCGGTGCCCGCCGCCGCAGCAGCTCGGCGCCGAACAGCATGATGCCGTTCAGGATCAGGAAGAACGCCGCCGAGCGCGCCGACGCGAACACCGACTGGAGCTTGTCCTGCAGCAGCAGGCCCAGGATGCCGGCCGGGATGGTGCCGACGACGATCAGCCACCCGAGCTTGCCGTCCGGGTTGTCCGCAGAGATCTCGCGCTCCTGGAGCGAGCGCCACATGCCGGTGAGGATGCGCACCCAGTCGCGCCAGAAGAACCCGAGCAGCACGATCGCCGTCGCCAGGTGGGTCGCGACCAGGAACGCGATGAAGTACTCGTCGTTCTGGTGGATGTCCCAGCCGAACAGGCGCGGCGCCACGACGCTCTGGCCGAGGCTCGAGATGGGGAACAGCTCGGCGACGCCCTGGAGCAGGCCGAGGATGATCGCCTGCCCGTACGTGATCGGCGCGGTGAGGATCACCACGACGCCCTGCCCTGCGGTCGGTGTGTCAAAGGCTCAGTAGTGGTATTGACGGCGCCCGTTGCGGCGGCTGGCCGCGTAGGTCTGGTTCGCCCGGTAGATGACCTCGAACTCCTCGAGCGACCGGCCCGAGCCGACCGCGACGCATGTGAGCGGGGACTCGGCCAGGTGCACGGGCATCTGCGTCTCCGCCCGCAGCCGGTCGGTCATCCGCTGCAGGAGGGACCCGCCGCCGGCGAGCACGATCCCCCGGTCCATGATGTCCGACGCCAGCTCCGGCGGCGTCTTGTCGAGCGTCTGCTTGACCGCGTCGATGATCTGCGTCAGGGGCACGTCGAGGGCGTGGCGCACCTCCTTGGACGAGAGCACGATCGTCTTCGGCAGGCCCGTGACCAGGTCGCGGCCGCGGATCTCGGCCTCGACCTCCTCGGGAAGCTCGGCGGCGGAGCCGATCTCGAGCTTCACCTCCTCGGCCGTCGAGGGGCCGATCATCAGCTTGTACTCGCGTTTGACGTGCTCGATGATCGCCTCGTCGAGCTCGTCGCCGCCCACCCGGATCGACTGGCTGACGACGATCCCGCCCAACGAGATGACCGCCACCTCGGTCGTGCCGCCGCCGATGTCGACGATCATGTTCCCGGTCGCCTCGGACACCGGCAGGCCGGCGCCGATCGCGGCCGCCATCGGCTCCTCGATCAGGAGCGCCTGGCGGGCGCCGGCCGACTCCGTCGCCTCGATCACCGCCCGCTTCTCGACCCCCGTCACGCCCGACGGCACGCACACCACGACGCGCGGGTGGGCGAACCGGTTCTGGTGCACCTTCTGGATGAAGTGGCGCAGCATCTGCTCCGTCACGTCGAAGTCGGCGATGACGCCGTCCTTCAGCGGCCGGATCGCCGAGATGTTGCCCGGCGTGCGCCCGAGCATCCGCTTCGCCTCGATCCCGACGGCGTGCACCTCACCCGAGTGCTGGTCGATCGCCACGACGGACGGCTCGGAGAGCACGATGCCGCGCCCGCGCACGTAGACGAGCGTGTTGGCCGTGCCGAGGTCGACGGCCATGTCGCGGCCGCCAAGGCCGGTGAGAGAGTTGAGGAAGCTGATGGTGTAGGCGTGGGGATTGGCTGCAATTCGCCCCAAAAACGGCTAACCGAGTTTAGCGTATCGCCACCGCGTGCATCGCGTCGATCAGCGCCGGGACGGGCAGTCCGACGACATTCTGGTAGTCGCCCGCGATCGACCGCACCAGCGCCGCGCCCCGGCCCTGGACGGCGTAGCCGCCGGCGCGCTCGCGCCACTCGCCGGAGGCGACGTACCAGTCGACGTCGGCGTCGTCGAGCGGCGCGAAGGTGACCTCGGTGACCGCGTGGCGGACATGTTCTGCCCCGGCCGCGCGCAGGCACAGGCCGGAGTGGACTGCATGCGTGCGTCCCGACAGCAGCCCGAGGTACGCGCGCGCCTCGCGCTCGCCCGCCGGCTTGCCCAGCACCCGCCCGTCGATCACGACGATCGTGTCGACGCCGAGGACGCGCTCGCCCTCGACCGACGCCGCCTTGGCGCGGGCATGGGCGGCCGCGACCTCCTCGGGCGTGCCGGACAGCGCAGGCTCGTCGTAGCCCGGCGCGACGACCTCGAACTCGACGCCGAGCATCGCCAGGATCGCGCGCCGCTGGGGCGAGCGCGACGCCAGCAGCAGCGGCTGCGAGCGCCCCAGTCCCTCCGGGATCATCCCGCCAGCTCGGCGTCCGCGAAGAAGATCGCGACCTCGCGCGCCGCGGATTCGAGCGAGTCCGACCCGTGGACGACGTTGCGGCCGAGGTCGAGCGCGTAGTCGCCCCGGATCGTCCCCGGCGCCGAGTCGAGCGGGTCGGTGGCGCCCATCATCGACCGCACGGTGGCGACGGCGCCCAGGCCCTCGATCACCATCGCGACGACCGGACCGGACGTAATGAATTCGACCAGCTCAGGATAGAACGGCTTGCCGACGTGCTCGACGTAGTGCTCGGCGGCCTGCTGCTCGGTGACGCGCACGAGCTTCAGGCCGCGCACCCCGAACCCGCGCCGCTCGAAGCGGGCGATGATCTCGCCGATCAGCCCCCGCTCGACGGCATCAGGCTTGATCAGGAAGAGTGTGCGCTCGACGTCTGCCAAGGGATGGTCGCCGGGGTCAGGCCTCGGTCGTGGTCCGCTGGCCCGCCCCGCGCCGCGGCCGCTCCGGCTGCGGGAGTGTCGTCGCGACCGTCTCGCAGTAGGGGCACAGGCGCCAGGTCGGGTCGAGCGGGGCCTTGCAGCGACGGCAGGCCTGCTTCAGCTTGGTGCCGCAGTGGGGGCAGGAGAGGAAGCTGGCCTCGGCCGGGTTGCGGCAGTAGGGACAGGCGGAGTCGGCGCCGAGGCGGCGCTCCATCGCCCGGATCTCCAGCTCGCGCTCGTGGACGTCGGCCAGATACTCCGGCGGCCGCAGGATCAGGTAGATCAGCACGCCGACGAACGGGAAGCAGACGGCCGTCGCGACGCACACGGCGACGATGACGGGATCCTCGATCCGCCGCCGCGCATCCTTCCACGTCCAGAACACGAGCGCGGCGTACAGCGCGACCGCGAACAGGATCATCAGCTTCACGAACGCCGAGAAGTAGCTCGAGTCGAAGAAGTCCGTGACGCCCGAGAAGGCGCCCGAGTCCGTGGAGGAGGTGGTTGTGGCGGCGAAAAGCACGGAAAGGAGGCTCAGTGTACGGGCGCCGGCGGGGTGCCGGCCCCGGCCAGGCGTCTCGTCAGGTCATGTAGAAGATACAGGGAACCGCAAATTACGACCGCTCCCGACCGCCCCGCGAGGGCGATCGCGCGCTCTCGGGCCGCGACCGGATCCGGCTCGGCGGGGCCCCCGGTGAGGGACCCCAGTGTATCCGCCGGCATTGCCCGGGAATTGGTCGATTGTGTAGCGACGATCGTCGGGCACACCTGCCGGAGCAGGTCGATCATCCCCTCGACGTCTTTCTCGCCCAGGGTCGAGAACAGCGCCACGCAGGAGCGGTCGCCGACGATGGTCGGCAGCTCGGAGACGAGCCGCTGCATCCCGGCGGGGTTGTGGGCGCCGTCCCAGATCTCGAGCGGGTCATGCCCGCGCACCTCCATCCGCCCGGGCACGCTGACGCTCAGCATTGGCGCGGGATCGACGTCGCGCCCGAGCGCCAGCTCGACCGCGGCTCGTGCCACGGCCCGGTTCTGATCCTGGTATGTCCCGGCAACCGTCACCTGCCTGACAGTACGCGCCTGGGGCACAAACCCCTCCCAGCCCGGTTCCCCGATGACAACCGCGCCGCCGGGCGGAACGACCGCCGTCTTCTCGGCCGCGATCGCCTCGCGGGTGTCCCC
>JBKPMQ010000159.1:0-4051 GCA_046732235.1 Actinomycetota bacterium | reverse complement strand
GCCATCCATCTCACCCGAAGGATACGCTCGGCTGCATGCGCGCCGCCCCGCTCCTGCTCCCGCTCGCGCTCGCGGCCTCGGCGACGGGCTGCGGAACCGGCGGCGACAACGCCGCCCAGCACCAGCGCTACCTGTGGGTGCAGACGTGCGCGCAGTGCCACGCCCTCGCGCAGGGCAAGCCCTCGCCCGGCGTGGACGCGAAGAACCTGTGGGACGTCCACCCGACCCGCGAGCAGGTGCGCCGCGCGGTGATCGACGGCCGCCCCGGCATGCCCAAGGGCCTGCTCGGCGGCGACGACGTCGACGCGATCGCCGCGTTCGTCGTCGCGAGGACGAAGCGGTGAGGAACGGTCTGCCGCCGGGGTTCGACCCCGCCGCCGTGCGCGCGATCGTGACCGACATGGACCGCACGATCCTGCCCTCGTCGCTCGAGCTCTCCCCAAGCACGGTCTCGGCCATCGCCGCCGTCCGCGCCGCGGGGATCGAGGCAATCATCGCCACCGGGAGGATGTTCGCGTCGACGCGCCCCTACGCGCTCCAGCTCGGCATCACCGCCCCGCTGATCTGCTACCAGGGGGCGCTCGTGGCAGACCCGACCACCGGCAACTGGCTTCTGCACCGGCCGATCGACGTGCCGAGCGCGCTCGAGGTCATCCATGCCGTCAGGCCCGAGGGGTTCCATATGAACGTCTACGTCGACGATCAGTTGTGCGTCGAGAGGCCGACTCCTGAGGCGCGTACGTATGCCGAGCACGCGCGCCTGGAGATGCACGTGGTCGGCGACTTCGACGAGTGGCTGAGCCGTCCGACGACCAAGATCGTGATCGTCGGCGAGCCGGAGCCGCTCGACGACCTCGAGCTGCGGCTGCGCGACCGTTTCGGCGACCGCCTCTTCATCGCGAAGTCGCTCCCGATCTTCCTCGAGGTGGCCAGCCCCGGCGTCTCCAAGGGCGCGGCGCTCGAGTTCGTGTGCGAGCGCCTCGGAGTGGATCCGGTCGCCACCGTCGCCTTCGGGGACGGCGCCAACGACCACGAGCTGCTCGAGACGGCGGGCTTCGGGGTGGCCGTCGCGGACGCCGAGCCGTCGCTGCTCGAGATCGCCGACTGGACGGTGCCGCCGGTGGCCGAGGACGGGGTCGCGAGCTTTCTCGACCTGTTAGTACACTCACGAGCCTGATGCTCGACGCAAGGTTGATCCGCTCCGACCCGGACGGCGTGCGGACGGCGCTCGAGCGGCGGGGCGGCGACGCCGCGGCCGGCGTCGACCGGTTCCTCGAGCTCGACGGCGAGCGGCGCGAGCTGCTGCAGCAGGTCGAGAATGCGCGCGCCGAGCGCAACGCCGCCGCCCGTGCGATCGCCGAGGCCAAGGGCCGCGGTGAGGACGCGGCCGCCGAGATCGCCCGCCAGTCCGAGCTGAAGCGGAGCCAGTCCGAGGGCGAGGAGGCCCTCGCCCGGATCGAGGCGGCGATCGCCGAGGTCATGGTCGCGCTTCCCAACCCGCCCCACCCGTCGGCGCCGGTCGGCGACACCGAGGAGGACGCCGAGCTCGTCAGGGTCCACGGCGAGCGTCCATCGTTCGCCTTCCCGCCGAAGGACCATCTCGACCTGGCGGGCCCGCAGGGTCTCGGGCTGATCGACCCCGAGCGGGCGGCGCGCGTCTCGGGGAGCCGCTTCCACTACCTGCTCGGCGACCTGGTGCGGCTCGAGTTCGCGCTCATGCAGTGGGGGATGGCGAAGATGGTCGCGCGCGGGTTCGTCCCCGTGATCCCGCCGGTGCTCGTAAAGCGGGAGGCGATGGAGGGCACCGGGTTCTTCCCGGAGGCCGAGGCGCAGGTGTATGCGCTCTCGAGCGACGAGCTCTTCCTGGTCGGCACCGCCGAGGTGCCGCTCGCGTCGATGCATGGCGGCGAGCTGCTCTCCGCGGACGACCTGCCGCTGCACTACGTCGGCTTCTCGTCATGCTTCCGGCGCGAGGCCGGCGCCGCCGGCAAGGACACGCGCGGGATCTTCCGCGTCCACCAGTTCGACAAGCTCGAGCTCTTCAGCTACTGCCATCCCGACCGGTCGTGGGACGAGCAGGAGGGGCTGCTCGCGATCGAGGAGGAGATCGCGCAGGAGCTCGGGTTCCACTACCGGGTCGTGAACGTGGCCGCCGGCGACCTGGGGGCGTCCGCCGCGCGCAAGTTCGACATCGAGGTCTGGCTGCCCGGCCAGGAGCGCTACCGCGAGCTGACGTCGTGCTCGAACTGCACCGACTACCAGGCCCGGCGCCTGAACACCCGCTTCCGCGTGGAGGGCGGCAAGCCGCAGTTCGTGCACATGCTGAACGGCACGGCCATCACGTCCAGCCGCACGCTGCTCGCGCTGATCGAGTACGGCCAGCTGGAGGACGGGTCGATCGCGACGCCGGCCGTCCTGCACCCGTTCGGCGCGCCCGCGGTCATCTCCGGCGCGGCCTGACCGATCGACGCCGGTAGACTTCGTGTCGGTCGGGAGCGAACGCGAGGGGCCGGCTTGGGAGCGCAGGAACAGGTCATGGGCGACGAGCAGCCGTACGAGGTGCCGGCGGAGATCCGCGAACCGTCCTTTCCGCTCGCGCTCCGGGGCTACAGCTCCGAGGCGGTCGACGCGTACGTCAAGCGCGTGACCGCCGAGCTCGAGGTGCAGCGCTCGCCGCGGGCCGCGGTGCGTCACGCGCTTGAAAGCGTCGGCGAGCAGGTCGGCGGCATCCTCCAGCGCGCCCGCGATGCGGGCGCGGAGGTGACGGCGGCGGCCAACCGCGAGGCGGAGGAGATCACTGCCCGCGCGAGGGCCGAGGCGACCGACCTGGTCGCCCAGGCACGCGCGCAGGCCGACCGCGAGCGCGCGCATGCGGAGCAGGCGCTCGCACAGGCCCGCGCGGCGGCCGACGCGATCCTCAACCGGGCGAACAGCGATGCCGCCGAGATCCGCCGCCGCGCCGAGGAGGAGATGGCGGCGCTTCGGGAGCAGGCGCAGACGCGGCTCGACGGGCTCCGCTCAGACACCGAGGCCGTCCGGGGCGAGCGGCAGCGGCTGCTCGACAACGCCCGCGAGACGGCGGCGCGGCTCGAGGCCATGGTCACCAGGGCGGCGATGGAGTACTCGGACACCGGCACGGAGTCAACGCCCGAACGGGCGGCGGTGGTCGCCGTCGAGCCGGGCGGCGACGTGGCGACGAAGCGCCGGCCGCGGGCCACGCGTCCCTCCCGAGGCTAGGCTGACCGCCCCACACCCCGGCGGGGTGGCGGAGCGGCTGAACGCACCGGTCTTGAAAACCGGCATCGGGGGCAACCTCGATCGTGGGTTCGAATCCCACCCCCGCCGTCCGTCCGTCCGTCCGTCCGAGATCCAGGCCAGCGTGCGGACGATCTACGGATCGAGGGCCTGCTGCTTTCGGAATGCCTCGCGAGTGTTGCTGTGCGGGAATGGGTCATCGGGAACCGACACGCCGAGCGCGGCGCACAACGGCGCCCAGCCGTCGCCGGGCCGCCATTCGACCAGGCGACCCGCGGGTATGGCGCGTCGCACGGCGGCATTGTGGCGCTGGTAGGCGGCGATCGCCGCCGTGCGGTCACCGAAGTCGGACGTGAAGCGCCTGGCGAACAGGGTGTTCACCATGTCGCAGAACGGGCCCGGATCCAACGCTCGGGACGCGGCAAAGATCGTGTTGTCGGCGCTGCGCCACCAATCCTCGCTGCTCTCCCTGACCGATAAGACCACGATCGCCTGCGGATACGCCGCCGCGAGCTCGGGCCAGAACGCGGCCGCAGGCCAATCCACGGCCGCGGCGTACCCGTCGAAGAACGCGGGCCAGTCCGGCATGTGTCCCTCGGCGGCCAACCGCCACACGTCCGCGTCCTCCGGCCGCTCGCTCAGCTCGTCCATGTGATAGCAGGGCGCGCCCAGCAGCCGCTCGAGCGCCAGCTTCAGCGAATGGGTGCCCGTCCGGCCGACCCCCGCACCGACGACGCGCAGAGTCATGTGCTCTCTCGCAACCGCCGCACCGGCAGACTCTACCGTCGCCAAGGCC
>JBKPMQ010000158.1:0-2966 GCA_046732235.1 Actinomycetota bacterium | reverse complement strand
TCCTCCCTCTGCCCCGGACTGACCCGTCTGGTGCAGTATCAGCGTGGAATCGGCCTGGACACAAGAGATACGTGTTTCGGGAATCGCGTGCGCTCTTTCGTCCGCTGCGCGAGCTGCGGGCGTGGTGTCGCCGTCCCAGTCGGGGACGAGTGCCTGCACCAGCCGCGCCAGGCTGTGATGTGACACGAGCGGGTGCTGGAACGGTCGATCGAGGTGCAGGCGGTAGCGGTTCCGCCGCCCCGTCCGCACCTTCGTGAGGTATCCCCCTGCGGTCAGATCCCGCACGATCGACTCGACCGCCCGCTCGGTGACCCCGACCCGATCCGCGATGTCGCGCATACGCAGTCCGGGGTCGCCGGCGAGCGACGCCAGCACGAGCGCGTGGTTGGTCAGGAACATCTCCCGCGCCTCGCAGATTGCAGCAGCCATATGTCCGCCTCCCGAGTGTGACCCGACTTGCCCGCTCTGATTGAAGCCCGAAACCGCCGCCGCCGCAAGGGACAGGCGCTCGGGGCGGACGGTTCAGCCGTCGGCCGACTCGGCCATGACCGGCTTGATGTCGACGACCGGCGTGCCGTCGACCGCCTCCAGCGCGCCGACGTCGAGGATCCCGTCGTCGATGCCCGTCACGGTCACGCGATGGAGGCCGATCGGGTTCGGACGGCCGGGCGAGCGGGTCGCGAACACGCCGGCGAGCGGCAGGCCGAGGTCGCCGCGGGGGTGCACGTGGCGGACGTCCCGGCTCGCCCGGTGGAGCCATGTGAGGACGATGACGTCATCGCCCGCGGCGATCCCGTCCAGGGCCTCCCGGAACTCCGGCAGAATCTCCACCCGCGCCGGCGGCGCACCCTCGAACGCCTGCCGCGGCGCCTCGCGGGGCGAGCGCAGCGGCGAGCGGATCACGCCGATCGGGTGCAGCTCGTACGTGTCGGGCTCCGTGCCGGCCATCCTTTCGAATACCGTGCGCCGCAGCCTATGCCCGCCGGGGATGACCTGCTGAGACGTGCCGCCGAGGCCAACGCCGCGAGCTTCGCCGCCATCGCCGCGGCGTCCGCGGGCGGGCGCCGGCTGACGGAGCCGGGCATCCAGGCGATCGCGACGCCGGCGGCGCCGGAGCGGCCGCTCTTCAACGCCGCCTTCGGGCTCGCGCCGGGCGCCCTCGGCGATGCCTACGACCGGGTGGCCGCGTTCTACGCCAAGGCCGGCATCCCCCGGTGGACGGCGTTCGTCGATCCCGCCGACGCCGGGTCGGTGCGGGCGCTGGCCGCGAACGGGCACGGGCTCGACGCCGAGCCGCGGATGATGCTGGGGCAGGCGGCCGATGTGGCGGGAGCCGACGCCCCGGTCGAGCTCGACCCATCCCCGACGCCGGAAACGATTGCGGCCCTGAACGACCGTGTCTACGGCTACCCCGGGAGCTTCACCCGGACGCTTCGATCGCTGGACGGGCTGGACGCAAGCGTGGCCGTGGTCGACGGCGAGCCGGTCGCGTGTGCGCTCGCCCACGACGCCGACGGCGACTGCCACATCACGCTCGTCGCGACCCTCCCCGCCCACCGGCGGCAGGGCATCGCGAGCGGCCTCATCCGCCGACTCGTCCGCCGCGGCCACGAGCGCGGATGCACGACGACGTCCTTGGTCGCGACCCGGAGCGGCGCGCCGGTCTACACACGGCTGGGCTACCGCGACCTCGGCCCGGTGCAGATGTGGGAGCGTTCCGCGGACCGATGAGCGAGAACGCCGTCACCCGGGCCATCGCCGCGCGCGGCGCCGCCGCGGGCGCCATGTTGTTCGAATTCGACACGCCCGGCGTCATGCGGATCCTTGCGGCCGCCGGCGCCGACTTCGCCCTGTTCGACCTCGAGCACACCGCCTGGGACGCCGGGTCGCTGCGCCGCGTCCTCGCGGCCGGCCGGGGCACGGGCGTCCACCCGCTCGTCCGCGTCGTCCGGGCCGAGTACGCGCAGATCGCCCCCGCGCTCGACGCGGGCGCGGGCGGCGTCATGGCGCCGATGATCGAGACCGCAGAGGGGGCGCGGGTGCTCGTGGAGTGCGTGCGCTACCCGCCGCTCGGCCGGCGCGGGTTCGGGGTGATCATGAGCGACGAGCTCGCCGACGGCGGGCCGGGCGCCCGGGCCGAGCGGGCGAACCGCGAGAACCTCGTCATTGCCCAGATCGAGTCGCCGCGGGGGATCGAGAACGCCGAGGAGATCCTGGACGTGCCGGGGATCGACGTCGTCTGGCTGGGGCAGTTCGACCTCTCGCTCGGCCTCGGCGTCCCGGGCCGCTTCGACCATCCCAGCTACCTGGACGCCGTCGACCACCTGGTGCAGGCGGCGCAGGCCCGGGGAATCCCGCTCGGCCAGCTGGTCGGCTCGGTCGACGACGGCCGGGCGATGCGCGAGCGCGGGTTCGAGGTGCTGGCGTTCGCCGACATCTGGGTGTTCGAGCGGGCATTGCGCTCGTCGCTTGAGGGGCTGCGCCGGTGAGGGTCGCCACCGCCGCGGAGCTGCGCCGCGGCGAGCTCCTCGAGGTCTTCAACGCCGGCTTCTCGGACTACCTCGTCCCGCTCCGGCTCGACGAGGGGACGCTGCGGGCGCACCTGGGGGAGAACGACATCGCCCTCGACCGCTCTCCGGTGGCCGTCGCGGAGGCGCCCGTCGCGTTCGCGCTCCTCGGCGTGCGCGGCGCCGACGCCTGGATCGGCGGCATGGCGACGGTGCCGGCGCAGCGGCGCATCGGGCTCGCGCGGCGCATGCTCGACGCCGCAATTGATTCCGCGGCTGACGCCGGATGCACGACGGTCTGGCTCGAGGTCGTCGACCGGAACACCGCGGCGGTCACGCTCTACCGCGCGCGCGGCTTCGCCCACGTGCGCGACCTGGCCGTGTGGTCGCTGCCGGCCGCCGACGTCGCCGGCGCGGAAGCGCGCGAGCTCGACGAGCGCGAGGCGCATGCCTGGGTCG
>JBKPMQ010000157.1:0-23043 GCA_046732235.1 Actinomycetota bacterium | reverse complement strand
GATCGAGGCCGTGCCGGGGAGCGCCATCCCCATCGCCTCGATCAGCGACGTCATCGTCGAGGCCGTCCCCATCTCCTGGCAGTGGCCGGCGGACGGCACCATCGCCGCCTCGAGCGCGTCGTAGTCGGCTTGGGCGATGCGGCCTGCCCGAAGGTCGGCGGTGTATCGCCAGAGATCGGTGCCGTTCGAGATGTGCTCGCCCCGGAACACCGCCGGCTGGGCGGGGCCGCCGGTGATCATGATCGCGGGCAGGTCGACGCTGGCGGCGCCCATCAGCTGGGCGGGGACGGTCTTGTCGCAGCCGCCGATCAGGACGACCGCGTCGAACGGGTTGGCCCGGATCGTCTCCTCGACGTCCATCGCCATCAGGTTGCGGAAGAGCATCGTCGTCGGCTTCATGAACGCCTCGCCGAGCGAGATCGTCGGGAACTCGAGCGGCAGCCCGCCAGCCTGCAGGACGCCCCGCTTCACCGCCGCCGCCAGCCCGCGGAAGTGGACGTTGCAGTTCACGAGCTCGCTCCACGAGTTGCAGATCCCGACGACCGGCCGGCCCTGGATGGCCGCCTGCGAGATGCCCTCGGCCTTGAGGTACGCGCGGTGCATCAGCCCGGCGACGTCCCGCGTCCCGAACCAGCGGCCGCTGCGCAGCTCCGGGCTCACGGCAGCTCGATCCCGAACGGCGTCGCGGCGACGCCCTCCTCGGGCGGATGGCGCATGAGGTACTGGCCCTCGGCCGCCGCCTGGACCGCATCGTCGCTCGTGTCGGCGAACCGGTCGATCCGGTAGGCGGAGATGTCCGTTTCGGTGCCCCCGGTGGTGACCAGCTCGGCGGCGATTCGGGCGAGCCCCGGCCCGTGGGTGACGCAGCACTCGTTGCACCCGGCGAGCACGACGTAGCCCTCGATGTCCGGCGCGATCCCGAGGATGTGGCGCCCGTCGGGCGTCCACGTCGGCAGGCCGCTCGCGCGGTCCCGCACCCGTGCCGTCGCCAACGCGGGGATGACGTCGGCGAGCTCGCGGGCGAGCTGCTCGTGCTCCAGGGCCGCGTGGTCGGACAGGTCGGCGGTGCGGGGCGGCTCGGCCAGGTCGACGCGGGAGCGCGGCCCGATGGTGTGCTCGATCGCCCCCACCAGGAGGCCGCCCGCCTGTTCCCGCAGGTAGAGCAGATCGCGCTCGAACAAGAGCATCATCGGCAGGTCGGGCCCGACACCCGGGATCGGCTCGGTCGTGAACCGCGACTCGAGCAGCGGCACGGCCGCGATGTCGACGCCGTTCCGGGCCCCGATCGCCCGGGCGGCGGCGCCGGCGGCGTTCACGACGGCGCCGGCCGCGATGTCGCCCGCCGACGTGCGCACGCCGGCCACCCGCCCGCCGGCCACGATCGCCTCCTCGGCCGCCACGCCGGTGCGAACGTCGACACCCGCCCGCTCGAGCTCGCCCGCCAGGACGGCCATCGCGCGGACCGTGTCGACGCGGTGGCCGTCGGGCTGGAGCAGGGCGCCGTGCACCGCGTCGGCGGAGAGGATCGGCGCCATGCGCACGGCCTCGCCGGCGTCGATCATCTCGACGTCGGGGGCGAACCCGAGCTCGCGCTCGTACTCCTGGCGCAGCATGTCGACGCCCGGCTCCGACAGGGCCGGGAACAGCAGCCCAACCCGGCGGACTCCGGCGTCCGTCCCGGCCCGGTCGGCCAGGCCGGTGTAGAAACGCATTCCGTACTCGGCCAGCTCGGCCTCGAGCTCGCCCGCCCAGTAGCCCACGAACCCGGCCCCGGCAGCGGTGGTCTGCGTGCCCAGCGCCGGCTCGCGCTCGACCAGGACGACGTCGCCGGCGTCCGCCTCGGACAGGTGGAGCGCGGCCGTGGCGCCGAGGATGCCACCGCCGATGACGACGACGTCAGCGATCGGGGAGCTCCGGACGCGCGAGCGCCGCCCCGCGGACGCCCGGGTCGATCGCCTTCACCGCCCAGCCGCACAGCGACGCCAGCACGAGCACGTCCAGGCTCTCGCCGGCGAACGCGAGGTTGGTCGGCGACAGCACGTACTCGCCGGTCCAGTCGTCGACGACGAGCGCGAGCTCGCCGTCGGGGCCCAGGCGGTAGATGTGGTTCGGCTGGTAGCACCCGATCCAGAGGCCGCCCTCGGCGTCGACCGCCAGCCCGTCCGGGACGGTGCGGGGCAGCTCGACGACCGGCTCGAAGTCGCCGCCGGCGAGCGGCATGCGCACGACGCCCGGCATCTGCGACTCGACCATGTAGAGGTGGTCACCGCCGATGGCGAGCCCGTTCGCGAACCGGAACGGCCCGGCCATCCGCTCCGTGGCGCCGTCGGGCGCGATCCGCACCAGCCCGCCCGAGACCTCGTCCCAGGCGCCGGAGTCGGTCACCCAGAGGTTGCCGTCGCGGTCGAAGGCCGGGTAGTTGGGGTAGCCGACCCGGCCGCCGTAGGGCTCGACGGCGCCGTCGGGCGAGATGCGCAGCACATGGCCGGCGTTCGGGTCGCACGCGTACACACTCCCGGCGGCATCGAGGGCGAGGCCGAGCAGGAAGCCCCCGGGCACGGTGGCGACCGTCTCGACCGGCCCGCCGTCCAGATCGAAGCGGTACAGCTGCCCCGCCTCGCCGCCGGCGTAGACGGCGCCGGCGTCGGGAGACCAGCACACCCCCTCAGGATGGTCGAGGCCGTTCGCGAGCGTCCGAAGGCCCCTGCCCACGATTCGTGCTTGATCGTTCAAGGAGGGAAACGTTACCGGACTGGCGCGGGGCCCGTCAATCGGGCAATTGGCGTACACGACGAACGTCAATTGACGCCCGGGCCGTCCGGATCAGGCCGCCACGGATCCGTCCCCGCCCAGCCGCGACACCGACTCGACGCCCTCGTAGACGACGGCCGAGACGGTCGTCTCGAGCACCCCGCCCGGGTCGAGCACGCGGGCCCGCCCGGCCTCGACCGCGTCGGCCAGCGGGCTGGGATAGCCCGTCCACGGCTCGCAGATCGCGTGGTAGTAGCCGCGCCAGCCGCCGTAGACCATCCACAGCCACACGACGGGGAACACCCCGCGGTCGAAGGTGAGGCCGAAGCCGCGCCGGGCGGCCGTGTCGGTGGTCGCGACCCAGCCCTCGCGCAGCTCGGTCAGGTAGTGGAGCGCGAAGCAGCCGGCGTCGGGGCCGAGCGCGCGGCGCACGTCGAGCCCGTTGAAGTCAGGCCACGCGTAGCGATCGCCCTTCACCCCCAGCGTACCGCCGCCGTTCTCGTCCACCTCGGCCTGCACGGCGGGCACGTCGAAGCGATGCGCCGGCGAGATGGCCGCGACCGGGTGCAGGCCCCAGTTGTAGTCGAACGGCATCGTGCCGGCGTTCTCGAGCCGGTAGTCGATCCGCAGCACCGGGTGGTCGCCCTCCAGGACGAGCCGGCGCGTCCAGCGGGCGGGCGTGATCGGCGTCTGCAGCACGAGCTCGAGCTCGGCCGCGTCCGGCCCGGCACGGACGATGCGGTGCTCGGCGTTCGTCGTCCACAGCTCGCCCATGTAGGGCAGCATGTCCCCGTAGCGGTTCGGCGAGGGCGCGCCGCCGGGGAACGCCTCGTCCCACCCCCCGGGCCAGTGGTCGTCGAAGTTCGCGTGCAGCTCGGCCCGGTGCGGCGCGACCCGGGGCGAGTGCCAGAGGACGTCGCGGTCGCCGCACTTGTCGACCAGGCGCAGGATCTTCCCGCCCAGCTCCGGCATGACGTCGACCGCGAGGCGCGCGTTCTCGAGCCGGATCACGCGCAGGCCGTTGTAGGCCCAGCGATCGTCGACGCGGGCGCCCATCAGTAGCACGTGGCCAGCAGGCCACCGTCGACGACGAGCGGCTGGCCGCTCATGAACGATGCGTCCTCGCCCGCCAGGAACACGACGGCGCGGGCGATCTCGCGCGGCTCGGCGATCCGCTCGAGCGGGTACTCCGCGCTCACCTCCGCCCGCAGGGCGGCCGGGTCGTCTGCCGTGTTGAAATAGGCCTGGACGAGCGGCGTGTCGATGTCGCCCGGGCAGACCGCGTTGCAGCGGATGCCGTCGCGGCCGTACTGGACGGCGGTGGCGCGGGTGATCCCGAGCACGCCGCCCTTGGCGGCGCAGTAGGCGGCCAGGATCCCGTCGCCGACGAGGCCCAGGATGGAGGCGATGTTGACGATGGCGCCGCCGCCGGCGGGGCGCATCGCGCGCACGGCGTGCTTGCAGCCGAAGAAGACGCCTTTCAGGTTCACGGCCAGGATGCGGTCGAGCTGCTCCTCGGTCGTCTCGGCCAGCTCCTGCTCGATCTGGACGGCCGCGTTGTTCACCATCACGTGCAGGCGGCCGTGGCGCTCGACCGCGGCGGCGATCAGCGCCTCGACCTCGGCCTCGCGGGAGACGTCGGCGCGCACGTACGTGCCGATGCCGTCCATCGTCGCCTCGCCGGCCTGATCGTTCACGTCGCAGCCGATGACGAGCGCGCCCTCGGCGGCGAACTCCCGCGCGATCGCCTGCCCCAGGCCGGAGCCCACGCCGGTGACGACCGCGCAGCGCCCGTCGAGCGACCGCCTTACCTGCTCAGTTGCCATGCGCGTCGACCTCCTCGGGGTTGCTCACGTCAGGCCGAGCCGCGCACGCGCAGCTCGACGGGAAGGGTCACCTGCGGCTGCGCGTCCGTCTCGCCGTCCAGGTGCTCGATCAGGAGCTGCGCGGCGGTGCGCCCGATCTCGTAGCCGGGCACGTGCACCGTCGTCAGCGGCGGCTCGACGAACTCGGCGAAGGCGAAGTCGTTGAAGCCGGTCACCGCCAGGTCGTCCGGCACCCGCAGGCCGCGGGCGCGGGCCTGGCGCATGACGCCGATCGCCAGCAGGTCGTTGCCGCCCATCACGGCGGTCGGCGGCTCGGGCAGGTCGAGCAGCCGGTCGACCATCGACCCGGCGTCCGCGGCGTCCCAGATGCCCTCGAAGAGCTCGAAGTCGGGGTTGCGAACGAGGCCGGCCGCCGCGAGCGCCTCGCAGTAGCCGCGGTGGCGCTGCTCGACCATCGGCCACGGCTGGCGGGCGGCGATGAAGGCGATCCGGGTGTGGCCGGCGCCGATCAGGTGGTCGGCCAGCCGGCGGGCCCCGTCGCGATTGTCGGCCGTCACCGACATCTGCGCGCCGTCGTCGGGGCCGGCCTCCTCGAGCACGACCGTCGGCACGCCCAGCTCGGCCGCCCGGGCCGGGTACCAGCGGCGCTGCTCGGGCGGGCCTGACAGGAAGAGCAGCACGCCGTCGACGCGCGACTCGAGCACCGGCCGCAGGAGGCCGCGGTCGGGCGGGCCCGGCAGGCCGGCGTGGATCAGGACGCTGTAGCCCCGGTCGCGGGCGACGTCGCCGACGCCGGCGATGACCTGGTCGGTCATCGGGTCGGCCAGGTAGCGGGCGCCCTCGTCGAGCAGCAGGAACCCGATCGTGGTCGTCCTTGCGGAGCGCAGGCTGCGCGCGGTCAGGTTGGGGTGGTAGCCGAGCTGCTCCATCGCCCCCTCGATCCGCAGCCGGGTCTCGTCCGACATCTGCCGGAGCCGGTTGTTCACGAGGTTCGAGACCGTCTGGGCGGAGACGCCCGCATGCTCTGCGACATCGCGCATGGTCGGGCGTTTGCCGGACGTGCTCTTCACGGGATGGCCACTTTACTTGATCGTGAAAGTGACGGAGTATTCCGCCCGACGTGGACCCGACGGAGGGAGCGATCGTGCGGATGCAAGGCAAAATCAGCGTGGTCACCGGCGCGGCGACCGGGATCGGCCGGGCTGTGGCGCAGCGGCTGGCGGCCGAGGGGGCGCACACCCTGTGCGCCGACATCGACGCGGAGGGCGCGGCCGAGACGGCCGGGGGAATCGTCGCCGCCGGCGGCCGGGCCGAGCCGCACGCGTGCGACGTCTCGGACGCCGGCCAGGTCGAGGCGCTGATGGCGGCCGCCGAGCGACACGGCGGGCCACACGCGATCGTCTCGAACGCGGCGATCCAGTACGAGCACACGCTCGAGGACACGCCGCCCGACGACTGGGACAGGGTGCTCGGCGTGAACCTGCGCGGCGTCTACCTGTGCGCGCGGGCGGCCATCCCCCGCATGCGCCGGCTGGGCGGGGGGTCGATCGTGAACATGGCGTCGGTGAACGGGTTCTGGGTGGAGCCGGCCCTGGCGGCCTACTGCACCGCGAAGGGCGGCGTCATCAACCTCACCCGGGCGATCGCGCTCGAGAACGGCCGCGACGGGATCCGTTGCAACTGCATCTGTCCCGGCTACATCGACACCGGGATGGCCCAGCGCTACTTCGAGATCCAGGACGACCCCGCGGAGGCGCGCGAGGTGGCCGGCCGGATGCACGCGCTCGGCCGCATCGGGCGCCCGGAGGAGGTGGCGGCAATGGCGCTCTTCCTGGCGTCCGACGAGGCCGGGTTCTGCACGGCGGGGGCGTTCGTCGTCGACGGCGGCCTGAGCGCCGGCGTGCCGACCGTCTAGACCAGCTCGGGCGCCAGCTCGCTCAGGAGCCGCTCGGCGAGGGCGGCCCGGCGCACCTTCTCGCGCGCCTGCGAGACGGCCACGTCCTCCAGGTGGCCGCCGCTCGGGTAGACGGAGCGGGCGTTCCGGAGCCCGAACTTGAGGTGCACGGGCGCCGCGGCGCGGACGATCTCGGGCACGTCGTAGGTGCGGACGAAGCCGCCCAGATCGTCGGGCGACTCGATGTAGAGGTCGAGCGGGAGGTCGGTTGCCCGGCGCATGGCGGCGAGCATCCCGACGCCGAGGTCGGTGGCGACGTTGATCGTGTCGGCGCCGATGCGATCGTAGAGGGCGGCGGTGGCCGGGTTCGCGGCGCACATCACCGCCGACGTCTTGAAGCGCAGGTCGGGCGGGAGGTCGCCGGTCGAGCGCAGCCGGGCCAGCACGTCGAGGACGCCGATGTCCCCCACGAGCAGGCTGCGGACCCCGTGCGTGCAGGCGCGGTCGACCTCGGCCACGCACGCCTCGACCGCCTCCGGCCCGCGGGCGACGCCGGCCGCGGCCTCGTTCACGAGCGCCTGCCCGCCGGGGTCCCACGCGCCGCGCGGCCCGAGGAAGAGGCACACCTCGACGTCGCGCTCGCGGCCGATGGCGACCATCTCGTCGAGCTCGGCGTCGGACAGCATCATCACGCCCGAGCCCTGGGAGACGCGGTGGATGCGCACACCCTGGGCGTCGGCCTCCTCGAGGACGCCGCGCAGGACGGCCGGGCCCTCGACGCTGGCGATCTCGAAGTGGTGGCGGAGGCCGTCCGGGAACCGCCCATCCGACTCCGGCCACGGCCGCGCCGGAGGCTCCAGACCAGCCGCCGCAAGCATCCGGGCGTGCCGCCCGCGGGGGCCGTCTGGGGCGTCGGTCGGGCTGGACACCGGGCCAGTCTAGTGTGGTTTACTTGATCGTTCAATGTCCCTGACCGAGATCGCCGCAGGCACCTGGCGCTTCGAGTCGCTCGTCGGCCCGCGCAACATGTTCCAGTATCTGATCGCCGACGGCGGCGAGGCGATCCTCGTCGACACCGGGATGACGGCCACGCCCCGGGACGTGATCCTGCCCGGGATGCGCGCGGTCGGCGTCGACCCGGGCGACGTGACGACGGTCGTCGTCACCCATCCCGACCTCGACCACCAGGGCGGGCTGGCGGGGTTGCGCGAGGTGCTCCCGAACGCCGTCGGCGCGTGCGGGTTCGCCGACCGGATGATGGTGGCCGAGCCGGAGCGGCTGGTCACCGACCGCTACGGCGCCTTCGAGGTCGAGCACGGCGTCGGCTACCCCGACGCCGACAAGCGCTGGATGCGCGCGAACTACGGGGCGCCCGCGACCGTGGAGGTCGGCCTGGCGGGCGGCGAGACGATCGCCGTCGGCGACCGCCGCCTCACAGCGCTGCACGCGCCCGGGCACTCGGCCGGCCACCTCGTCCTGCACGAGCCGGCGACGGGGATGCTCTTCAGCTCGGACGCCGTCCACTGGCGCATGTGCCCGGCCGCCGACGGGTCGCCCGCCCTGGCGCCGACGTACGAGGAGGTCGACGACTACCTGGAGACGATCGGGATGCTCGAGTCGCTGGCGGCGGCCGAGCTGCACTCGGGGCACTGGCCCGTCCGCACGGGCGGCGAGATCGCCGACTTCATGGCCGAGAGCCGGGCGTTCGTCGAGCGCATGGAGTCGGCCCTGGCCGAGCGGCTCGAGCGGCCGGCCACGCTGGCCGAGCTGTGCGAGCACGCCGACGATCGGCTGGGCCCGTTCGGCTGCGACGCGGTCAACCTCATGTTCGCCGTCCACGGCCACGTCCGCCGGATGCTCCGGGCAGGCAGGGCCGAGCTCGTGGCCGCCGGCGAGCGGCCGCCGAGGTATCGCCTGCCGTGAAGATCACCGCCCTCGACACCGTGGTCGTGAACGCCGAGATGCGCAACTGGGTGTTCGTGAAGGTCTCGACCGACGAGGGCATCGTCGGCTGGGGCGAGGCCACGGTCGAGTGGAAGACGCGCGCGGTGGTGGGGTGCATCGAGGACTACCGCACGCTGCTGGTCGGGGAGGATCCGCGCCGGATCGAGCACATCTGGCAGATGATGTACCGCCAGCACTTCTTCCGCCCGGGCATGGTCGAGTGCTCGGCGATGAGCGGGATCGAGCACGCCTGCTGGGACATCACGGGCAAGGCGCTCGGGGTGCCGGTCTACCAGCTGCTCGGGGGCGCCGTTCGCGACACGGTGCGGCTGTACGACCACCTGGGCGGCGGCGAGATGCACTCGGTCTACCACGCGCTCACTCCCGAGCAGGCCCGCGAACGGGCGCGCGAGTCGATCGAGCTCGGGTTCGACGCGATCAAGCTCGAGGTCGTCATCCCCCGCACCGGCCGCCTCGATGGGACGGGCGCACTCCGGCACGCGGACGCCGTCATGGCCGCGGTGCGCGACGAGGTCGGCGCCGACGTCGAGCTCATGGTCGACATGCACGGCCGCTGCTCGCCGATGATGGCGGCGCAGTACTTCACGGTGCTCGAGCCGTACCGGCCCTGGTTCTTCGAGGAGCCGTGCCCGCCGGAGCATCCGCGGGCGATGGCCGAGCTGGCGCGGCGGACGACCGTGCCGATCGCCACCGGGGAGCGGCTGTGCACCCGCCACCCGTTCGCGCACCTGCTCGAGATCGGCGCCTGCTCGGTGCTCCAGCCCGACGCGGTGCATTGCGGGGGGATCGCGGAGCTGCGCCGGATCGCCGCGATCGGCGAGACCTACCACGCGGCGCTCGCGCCCCACTCCTCGACGGGCCCGATCGGCCACGCGGCCTCGATGCACGTCGCCTTCGCGACGCCGAACTTCATCATCCAGGAGACCTGGCGCGCGGATGTTCCCTGGCGGTTCGAGGTGCTGTCGAAGACCTTGCCGTTCGAGGGCGGCACGGCCGAGCTCCCGACCGAGCCGGGCCTGGGCGTCGAGGTGGACGAGCGCGAGGCGGCCAAGCACCCGTTCCAGCAGGAGCCGCTGATGCGCTACTTCCACGACGACGGCTCCGTCGCCGACTGGTAATCGGGGTCAGACCCCGAACGGACCGCGTGACAATTCCGTCACGCTTCTTGCGTGGGGTCAGACCCCGAACTTGCGTGGGGTCAGACCCCGAACGGCGACCGTGACACCTTCGTGACGGGTTTTGCGTGGGTCCTGGCCCCGGTCAGCCGGTCACGAACTGGTGCTTCGCCTGGTCGCCCCGCAGGGTGACCAGGCAGCCGGAGATGCGGCCCGTGTGGTAGTCGCTGCCCGGGTTCACGCACAGCGTGCGGCCGATCCGGTTCATGCCCGCCGACTCGTGGATATGGCCGTGCAGCGCCGCGATCGGCTGGAACTCCTCGATCGCGCGGCGCACGCCCGTCGAGCCGACCGGGATCATGTGCGGCTCCTTGCCGATCAGCACCATGTTGAAGTCGTCGTCGAGCTCCGCCGCGGTGTCGAGCCGTGAGTCGTACGGCGGGACGTGCAGGTTGAACACGCACCGGCTCATGTCGGGCACCCGCTCGGCCAGCTCGGCGATGCGCGCGTAGAGGTCGTCCTCGTCGAGCTCCCGGGGCGAGTCCCACGGGGTGCGGTTCGAGTAGCCGAGCGAGAGCATCGAGTAGCCGTCGAACTCGACCACGGCCTCGTCGCAGCTCTCGACGTTCCGGCCCTTGCGGATCGAGTCCTCGATCCGGGGCGGATCGTCGTTCCCCGGCATGACGAAGCAGCGGATGCCGGTGCCCTCGAGCCGCTCGTCGGCGAGCGCGATCCAGTCGTCGAAGGTGTGCAGCATGACCGACTCGAACCACTCTTCCCGCTCTGCCTCGGGCAGCCCGGCGATCTGCGCGACCTCCCTGGCGGTGGTGCGGTACGGGTACATGCCGTTGCCGCGGATACGCCGCTCGAGCGCATCGAGCTCGGCCTCGGTCTTCGCCCGCTGGTTGGCGCCGAAGAGCTGCGCCGACCAGCCCTCCTCGTCCTCCACGACCGGGATCACCACCTTGCCGGTGATGTCGCCCCCCATGATGAGCACCTGCGCCTTGTAGTACCGGGGCGCGTTCAGGAACTTCTTCCACAACACCTCGGTGCCGTGGATGTCGGAGGCGTAGTAGAGGCGGAGGGCGGCATCGCCGCCCTCCGCCTGCTTGCGCCGCAGAAACCCCACGCGGCTATTCCGGTGGGATTTCGAGGTAGTTCAGCGACAGGTCGATCCCCTGCGACGCCCGCCACGCCTTGCCGGCGTAGTAGATGAGCGCGCCGACGATCAGGTCGGCGGCGACGAGCGCGAGGCCGCCGCGGAATGGGCTCGTGAAGAGCTGGGCGACGAGGCCCTCACCCGCGCGCGGCAGTCCCAGCGTCGGGTAGGCGAACCACAGCCACGCGCCGAACAGCCCCGCGATGATCGAGCCGATGCCGAAGTACACGAGCAACGGCAGCCCGAGGAAGGAGATGTTCGACACCGAGGCCTCGTACGCGGCCCTGCGCCGATACGGGAACAGGATCGCCGAGATCCCGACCAGCACGAACGTCGGGAAGCCGACGATGGTCGAGAGGGCCACGACCTTGAGGAAGTTGGCCGAGTAGGCGGCCATGTAGAGGAACGGGATCGAGCAGACCGTGATCAGCGCCAGCGTGAAGACCGGCGTGTGCGTCCGCTCGTTGATCGACGCGATCCGCTCCGGGATCACCTGGTCGAACGACCAGGCGAAGAGCGCGCGCACCGGCTGCACGATCTGGATGTACACGATCAGCGGCGCCCAGGCGACGAACGTGATGCCGAGGAACGCCACGAAGACCGTGTTGGTGTGGATGGCCGCGACGAGGGTGATCCACCACGGCGAGTTCGGCAGCGTGTACACCGTGGGGTCGGCGGCGACGCCGTTGACCGCGGTCAGGAACGTCTGCCCGACCGTGTGGTAGAGCAGCACGACCATGATCAGAATCGGCAGGAACGTGCAGGCGAGGCCGCCGAGCATCGAGTACCAGTTGTTGCGCGTGCCCGCCTGCCGGATCTCCCCGGCCAGGTTGGTGGAGAACCACACCCACACCCCGAAGGCGATGAACGCGCCCGAGGCGACGATCGTGTTGTGCCAGTCGGTGGCGTTCGACAGGTTCACGCCGGCGCCCTGGGCCTTCTGGATGAAGAAGTGGTACGTGTCGGCCTTGTGGGTGAACGGCCGCGCATAGTCGTTGTAGGAGCTGATGAAGCTCGACCGCGACGTCGTCAGGAGCGTGATCGCCGCGGCGATGAACCCGATGCTTCCGAGCGCGAACAGCCACAGCTGCACTCGCATCATCAGGCGCATGCCGTAGGCCATCACGAGCGCCAGGATGGCGATCTCGATCAGGCCGATCGCCATGCTCCAGCCGTTCGAGGTGACCGTCGTCCCCCAGTCCTGCAGGGTCGACGAGTCGGCGGCCACGCCGACCATCGTCAGCATCGGGCCGATGCAGATCTTCGCCGTGAAGACCCCCCAGTAGCCCATCGCGATCATGGACGACGTGCCGATCAGGATGCTCGACCCGACCGCCAGGGCCGGATGCAGGGATCGCGAGATCAGGATGTAGTCCGCCCCCGAGCGGGGCATGATCTGGGACAGCAGTCCGAACGCGCCCGAGATCAGGAACGAGCACAGCGCGGTGATGAGAATCGCGACGTACACGTTCACCTCGGCGAACGAGGACAGCACCCAGAACACCGAAACGGCCATAACCAGGCCGGGACATGCCGGAAGAACGTTGAAGATGACGGCATCCCGCACCTTCACGTCGCGCACGAACCCTGTCGCGCGGCGAGCGAAGTGCGTCTGGGTTCCCGCCGTGTGTTCGCTAGCCATACGCCATCACCGACCCTCCCCGGGTTGATCGTTCAAGCGGCGCTAGTCTCGCGCGTTGCCGTGGGCCTGTCAAGCGGCCCGCGGGCCGGTTTGACCGGGCCGCGGGCGCTCGTTAGACTCGCCTCGCCTTGAACGATCAACCAGACAGGGCCGCGCTGCTCGAGCGGCTCGACCGGCTCTATCCCGCCGTGGTCGCCGATTGCCTCGACAAGGTGGGGATCCGCGGGAACGTCATGGATCCGCGCATCCGGCCGCTCTACCCGGAGGCGAGGATGTCCGGCTTCGCCTCTACCGTCCACGCCGTCGAGGTGGACGCCCCGCCGGCGAACCGCGACGACTACTACCGCGGCGAGCTGCAGGCCGTCGACGCCCTCCGGCCCGGCGACATCATGATGGTCTCGACCGTCCGCGGCTCGTACTGGGGTGAGCTGCTCGCGACGGCGTCGCGCTACCGCGGGGCCCGCGGCATCGTCGTCGACGGCTGGACGCGCGACACGCTCCAGCTGATCGAGATGCAATTCCCGACCTTCGTCGCCGGCATCAACGCCCACGACTCGCTGGGGCGGATCGACGTCGACTCGGTCGGCGGGCCGATCGAGTGCGGCGGCGTGCACGTCGAGCAGGGCGACCTCGTGCTGGGGGATTTCGACGGCGTCGTCGTCGTGCCGAGCACCGTCGCCGGCGAGGTGATCACGCTCGCAGAGGAGAAGGTCTCGGGCGAGAACCTGGTGCGCTCGAAGCTCGCGGAGGGCATGCCCGTCTGGGACGCCTTCCGCACGTACGGCGTGATCTGAAACCGCATGAATATCCGGTGCCTGACACCGGTTATTCAGTCGTGCAGGCCTCGACCCGGTGCAGCGCGTCGTCGAGGATCTGCTCCTCGAGCAGCGGGTTGAAGAGCGGCGAGACCGACGGCCGGGTCAGCAGCCTGTGGACGATCGCGACCCCGGCCGGGTGGAGCTCGTCCTCACGGCCGTCGAGCGCCGCGGCCACGCGCAGCAGCCGCTCCCTGCGCGCGAGGACGCGCTCGTCGAGCGCGGCCGCCGTGTACGCCACCCGCACGTCCCTGCCCTCGGCGGCACCGACGATGTCGCGCATCCACCCCGCCAGCCGGCTGCGCCGCTCGCGGGTGGCGAAGCGCGACCCCGCCTGGGACACCTCCTCGAGCCGGTAGGCGTCGCGCACCTGCAGGAGCGCCTCGAGCAGCGACCGGCGCCGGCCGAACGCGATGCCCGCCATGGCCATGGCCGCGAGCGCGCCGGCGGCGGGCACGAGCCAGACCTGCGGCAGCGCCACCACGGCCAGGACGGCGAACGCCATCAGCACCACGGCGCCCGCCAGCCGCCACGTGCGCTGGTCGCGCAGCTCGGCAAGCAGCCGCTCGGCGTCGACGAGCGGGGGAAGATCGAGATCGAGCAGCGAGCGCAGCCTCATCGGGGATCGCGGAGTCCGAACGTGTCCGCGTCCTGATGGTAGATGATTGATTCCCCGCCCCTGTGTGTTTTGGGCGGCTGCGAACCGAGCAGCGCAAGGACGCACGGAGCGACGCGTGCTCTGCACGCGCGCGAGCGAGCACGCAGCGATGCGACGGTTCGCAGCCGCAGCCCCACCACGCCCGGACCCCCGCCGACGATCTGACGTCCAGGCGCCCAGGGGCGTGGAATCAATCATCTGGCTAGCCGGCTGCGGCGACTCCCGCCTCGGTGGCCCTGGACACATGGTGGACGCTCGCCTCGCGCAGCCCCTGCATGTAGCCGATCGCGTGCAGCCTGCCGAGCAGCGCATAGCTGGGCGAGTCCATCGCCTCGCCGTGCATCGTCGGCACGTGGTCGGGGCGCAGCACGCCGTCGAACTCGAACTCGTGCCACGCGTCCATGCACGCGCGCATGTCGGTCTGGCCTTCGTCGTGGAACGTCTCCTCGAAGTCCGTCGGGACGCCGCGGACGTCGCGGAAGTGCCCGAACGCGATCCGGCCCTGGCGGCCGAAGTGGCGGATCGCACCGGGGACGTCGTCGGTGACGAGCGTCATGTTGCCCTGGCAGAAGCAGAGCGCGTGGGCCTCGGAGTCGGCCAGCGCCAGCACGCGGTCGAACGCTTCGACCGAGTTCATGATGCGAGCGGCGCCGCGGTAGTGCTGGATCGGCGGGTCGTCGGGATGGAGCGCCAGCCGCACGCCGGCCTTCTCGGCGACCGGGACGACGGCCTTCACGAAGCGCTCGTAGGCCTTCCACAGCTGCTCGGCATCCGGCGAGCCGACCTTCATCGGCTGGTCGGTCGGCAGCGCATCGGCCCGGAACGCGGTCACGAGCGCGCCGCCGCGGCCGCGGGCGATCGTACTCGTCCGCACCCAGTTGGCGCCCGGCATCCAGTTGTAACAGAGCATCGGGATCCCGAGCGAGCCGAGGTTGCGGATGAGCGTGCAGAACCACTCGGTCTCCTCCTCGGCCCCGGGCGCGCCGGTGCGGGCGCGGTCGATCGGCGGGTAGTCCTCGACGCCGACGAGCTCGAGGCCGGCGTCGGCGTAGAGCTGCTGCATGCGCGCGAGCGGGGTTAAATCCCACGGCCGGTCGCCGGTGTCGTCGTGCATCCCGTCCGGCGCGCGGTCGAGCTCGGAGATGACCTTGGTCACGCCGACCTGCTGCAGCGTCGTCCAGAACGGGATCGGTCTGGGCGGGAAGTACTCGGCGAACTCGACCGGCTTGATCACGACTGCGAGCCTACCGGAGCACGCGGGCGGGGTCGACGAGACCGCGCGCGATCAGGTCGCGGAAGCGGGCGACGGAGTCGGCCACGGCCTCGGGGAACGGCGTCTCGGGGATCGCGCCGACGAGCGCCGTGAACGAGGCGGCATCGACGGCTCCGGGGAAGGGCAGGAGCACCTCGTCGAACTCGATTTGGCCGGCCGAGTCCGGTGCGGCGGCCGTGATCGCGGCGACGACCTCGGCCATCGACACGCTCATCCCTGCCAGGTTGTGGACGGTCGCCCCCTCGCCGCTCGCGCGGGCGGCGGCGACGAATGCGCGGGCGGCATCGGGCGCGTACTGGAACTGGCTCGTCCCGCCGAACGGGATCCGGTAGGCCCGCCCGGCGGCGGCCGCCAGCATCGCGGTCGTCGGCGCCGATGTGAGCCCCTGGTCGCGGCCGGGCCCGAACACCGTGTGCGGCCGCAGCCCGACGCTGCGGACGCGGTGGTCGGCCCAGTACACGTGCGCCGTCCCTTCGTTGGCGCGCTTGTAGACGCCGTAGAGCGTCCCGGGCTGGCCGCTCATCTCGACCGTCCCGCCGCCCTCCTCCAGCGCGTCGTAGGCGGCGATCGACGACGCGTAGACGACGGACGCGATCCGGTCGGCGCGGCGCTTGACCGCCTCGAACACGTTCACGGTGCCGAGCACGTTCACGCGCGCGCCGAGGGGCGGGTCGGCGCGGCAGAACGGCACCTGGAGCGCCGCCAGGTGGATGACGTGCGTGATCTCGTCGTCGTCGAGGATGCGCTCGACCTGCTCGAGGTCGGTGATGTCGCCCTGCCGCCGGCGCACCTCGGCGATCTCCTCGTCGCTCATCACGAGCGGCCACCGGGCCGGCCCGGCGCCGAGGTCGAGCGCCGTGACGGCCACCCCGTCGCGGACGAGCTCGCGGACGACCCACGTGCCGATGCAGCCGAAGGCGCCGGTGACCAGGAACCGCTCGTCGCTCACGGGCCTTCCCCCTCCCCGCACCAGTCACGGGCGAGGCGGACGTAGGCGGAGGCGAGTGTCTGCAGGTCGTCGACGTTCACGTGCTCGTCCGGGGCATGCGGATTGTCGCCGCCGGGCCCGCAGACGACAACCGGGGTCGGCGAGTGCTCGGCGATGATGAAGGCGTCGCACGCGAACGGCGCGATGGTCGGCGCCGGGCTGCCGGGAAGCGCCTCCCGCATGGCGCGGACGATCGGCGCATCCGGATCGCCGTCGAGGGCGGAGAGGAAGCGCGTGCGCTGCTCCCACTCGAGCGGCGTGCCCGCCTCGGCAGCCCGGCCGACGACCTCGCGCAGCTCCGCCTCGAGCGCGTCGCGCGACGTTCCGGGGAGGATCTCCGCCCAGAACTCGAGCACCCCCTCGGTGGGGGTACCCTCGGACGTGCCCCAGGGCAGCTCCTCGCCCGACTGGAGCAGGAACTGGTAGATCGGGGCGCCGCGGCCGCGTTCGGCCTGCGCCAGCCCGGCCGACGCGGCGGCGAGCGTCGTGAGCGCACTCGGTCCGGAGCCGCCCCCGAAGTCCATCCCCGCCTTGCCGCCGCGGGCGTGCAGGCGGTACTGGATCCCCCCGCGGGTCGCGTGGCAGACGCCGAGGCCGGTCGGCTCCGGCAGCACAGCGCCCTCGGCGTTGTACCCGCGCAGCCGGCACGCGAGGGTGCCGTTGGCCCCGCCGAACTCCTCGTCGACCGTCGTCTCGACGATCAGGTCGCCCGCGAGGCGCACGCCGCACTCGGCCAGGCAGCGGAGGGCGTGCAGGTAGCAGGCGACTCCGCCCTTCATGTCGAGCGAGCCGCGGCCGTAGAGGCGGCCACCCTCGATCTCGCCGTCCCACCAGGCGTGCACGCCCTCGCCGTGGGCGGGGACGACGTCGACGTGTCCGGTGAAGAGCAGCGAGCGGCCGCCGCCGGCCCCGGCGAGCCGGGCCACGACGTTCGGGCGCTCGGCGTACTCCCGGCCCGGCCACCAGGCTTCGTGGGCGGTCGCGCCCTCCGCCTCGTCGGGCCGGAAGATGTCCGGCTCGAGCCCGAGGGCCCGCAGATATCCGGCGACGAACGCCTGGCAGGCGGCCTCGTTGCCGTGAGGCGGCCGGTTCTCGCTCGGGCGCGAGACCAGCTCGCGGACGAGGGTCACCAGGTCGTCGCGATGCTCGGCCAGCCACTGCTCGGGCGCCGTCCGCGCCCGTTCAGCCATCGGCGCGCTGCGGGATGTACGCGATGCAGTCGATCTCGACCAGGATGCCGGCGAGCTGGCAGCCGATCGTCGTCCGGGTCGGTCGCGGCTGATGCGTGAAGAACTGCTCGTATGCGGCGGCGAACTCGTCGAAGAGGTCGATCGAGGCGAGGTAGCAGTTGCAGCGCACGATGCTCTCGGCGTCGCCGCCGGCCGCCTCGACGAGCGTGAGCACGTTGCGCAGCGTGTGGTGCGTCTGCTCGCCGACCGTCTGGCCGAGGACGGCAAGCGTGCCCGGCTCGAGCGGGCCCTGGCCCGAGACGAACACGAAGTCGCCGGCGCGCAGGGCGGGCGTGTAGCCGCCCGTGCCGCCGGACGCGTCGTCGGAGGTGATCGGCGTGAGGCGGCCGGGAGGCATCCGCGCCATATTAGGCTCTCGCGGACAGATGGCGGAGAACGAGACAACGGGAGCCGGGCGCCTCGCCGGCAAGACGGCGATCGTGACCGGCGCGACCGAGGGCATCGGCCGCGCCATCTCCGAGGCGTTCGCCCGCGAGGGCGCGTCGCTCGTCCTGGTCGCCCGCCGGGCCAACCCGACGTCCGAGCTGGCCGAGGAGCTGGGCGGCCGAGCGGTGCCGATCGCCGGTGACGTGTCCGATCCGCAGACCGCAGACGCCGCGGTCGCGGCAGCCGTCGAGGGCTTCGGGCGCCTGGACGTGCTCGTGAACAACGCCGGCCATGACCTCTCCGGCGTGCCGCTGTTCGAGACCTCGCCCGGCCAGGCCCGCGCCATCTTCGAGGTGAACGTGTTCGGTGCCTTCTGGATGCTGCTGGCCGCGGGCCGGGCGATGGCCGGGTCCGGCGGCGGGTCGATCGTGAACATCACGTCGCGCCTGGGGCTCGTCGGCATGTCGGGCTCGGCCTGGTACGGGGCGTCGAAAGGGGCCCTCCACGCGCTCACCCGCGGGGCGGCGGTCGAGTGGGCTCATCTGGGCATCCGCGTGAACTCGGTCGCGCCCGGGCTGACCCAGACGGCGATGATCGACTCCTGGGTCGCCGAGCAGCCCGACCCGGAGGCGTTCCGGGCGTCGCGGGCGGAGACGATCCCGCTGGGCCGGTTCGCGACGCCCGAGCACGTGGCCGCGGCGGTCGTCTACCTCGCGTCCGACGAGTCGGCCTCGACCACGGGTGCGTCGATCGTCATCGACGGCGGGTATACAGCGGCCTGATGTCCGAGCCGTACACGATCCGGAATCTTGCGGAGGTCGAGGACGCTGCGCCGGGGAACGGGCTGGACGAGTTCTGGGAGGCGCGGGTCGCCCGGAGAGCGCTCGATGCGGAGCAGACCGGTGTCTCGTTC
The DNA here is from genome assembly GCA_046732235.1 of Actinomycetota bacterium. Classification (GTDB taxonomy): domain Bacteria; phylum Actinomycetota; class Thermoleophilia; order Gaiellales; family JAICJC01; genus JAICJC01. Next base: position 4,428 of record JBKPMQ010000157.1, on the reverse strand, counting down.
TTCCGGTTGAAGCCCGGTCGCAAGTCCGCATTCGCCCACCGCCACGACGAGGCCGAGGAGATCTACGTCGTGCTGCGCGGGCGCGGGCGGGTGAAGCTCGACGAGGAGATCGTCGAGGTCGCCCCGCTCGATGCCGTCCGCGTCGCGCCGCGCGTGGTGCGCGCGTTCGAGGCGGACGCGGAAGGCCTGGACTTCCTCGTCTTCGGCCGTCACCATCCCGGCGACGGCGAGCTCGTCGACGACGGCTGGGTCGGGGGCGGCTAGGCGGGCGTGCCAGAAGTCACCTGATCACCCGTGTGAGGGACGGCCGCCCGAGGACGGTGGGGCCAGCATGTGGGGAGTCGAGAACGTCATAGGCTCTCCGTTCGACGACCGGATCCTTGGAAACGGCTCCGACAACGTCATCTCGGGCGGTGGCGGGAGCGACTGGATCGGTGGTGGCGGCGGAGAGGACGTGGTCTCCGGCGGCCTCGGACACGACCGTGCCGACGTGGATCGGAGCGACCGCGTCACGTCGGCGACGGACGTCGGCGCGCCGCCGTACCACGACCCCTGCCTCGGCTGACCTAGCAGCAGCCGTCCGCGCAGCCGTCGCCGCGCCAGGACTCGACGCCTTCGCGGGCCGCGACGGCGGCGATGACGAGCCCGGCGAGCGGGTCCGCCCACCACCATCCGAACAGGGCGTTCGCGCCGAGGCCGACGAGCAGCGCGACGGAGAGGTACGCGCAGAGCATGTTCTGGCTCGCCTCGCTCTCGGTGGCACGCGAGCCGAGCTCCCGGCCGACGCGCTGCTTGGCCCGCGCGAGCAGCGGCATCGTCGGCGCCGTGACGAGCGCGAGGCCGATCCCGACCCAGCTGGGCTGCGGATGGTCGCCGCCGAGCGCGTGGACGGAGTCGACGGCGATGTAGGCGGCGAGCCCGAAGAAGCTCGCGGCGATCAGTCGCTGGGCGATGCGCTCCGCAGACGCCGACCCGACCCGCCGGCCGGTGAAGAGCCACACGACCACGCCGCCCGCCGCCACCTCGATCAGCGAGTCGATCCCGAAGGCGACGAGCGCCACCGACGACGCGGCGATCCCGGCGCCGAGGGCGATCGCGAACTCGACCAGGTGCCAGGCGTTCCCGCCCCACGCCAGGACCTTCGCGCGGCGGACGAGCTGTGCCCGGCCCGCCGTCGTTCCCGATGTGACCCGAAGAAGCGTCCGCTCGGCAGCCATGGGAGAAGGGTATCGGGCACCGCAGGGCGATACACGGATCTGGCGGCATCTAGCCCGCCGATCAGCGGGCAGCGCGAGCGCCGCCGACCTCGCCGGACGGGTGCTCGAGGGTCGCGGCTGCGCGCGCGCGACCCGCGCTCTGGTAGTTCTCGTGGAACCGGTCTTCATCGAGCTCCGAGAGCACGCCCTGGCGCAGGCCACCCGCCGCGACGGTCAGGGGCATCCCGAGCACCTCGTGCAGGCGCTCGAACACGACGATGCCTGCGGGGAGCGCCCGGCGGCGGTGTCGAGGCACGCCCTTCACCTTGCCGCTCGGCTCGGAGGTGAGCTTGGCCATCATCCGCGCGAAGGTCTCGTGCTCGAGAACGGAGACACCGAGCTTCCCCAGCGTGTGGGCGCAGCCGCCGGTGACCAGCGCCACCCGGGCGGCGTCGGGCGGGTTCAGAGCCAGATCGCGACGGGCGTATGCCCGCGCCGCCTCGAGCTCCTCGGGGGTCGGGGGATCGTGCCGGAAGGCGCGCTCTGCCAGCCGCACCGCACCCACGGGAAACGACCCCACGACGCCCACGTCGCCCCGGAGCGTGCCGAAGGAAACCTCGGTGGAACCGCCGCCGACATCGCAGACCACTCCCGCCTCGCCGCCCCCCAGCATTCCGGTGGCGGCACCGATGAACGTGAGCCTCGCCTCCTGCGCTGGAGACAGCAGGCACGGCGTGCGTCCCGTGGCGACCGTCAGCCGCTCCAGCAGCGCTTCGGGGTTCGCGCCGGAACGCCCGGGAGCGGTCACCACGATCGCCAGCCGCTCGCATCCCAGCTCGTCCGCACTCCCCACGAACTTGCGCGCGAGGGTTCCGACGCGCTCGAGGACCGCGCCCGAGTATCCGCCGTCACGCTCGACGTCGACCCCGAGGCGGAGAAACTCGCGGTCACCGCCGAGCTGCTCCCACGCTCCGTCCGTACGCCGGGCGACGGTGAGCCGCATCGTCGCCGACCCGACGTCGATCACGCCGACGACCGGCCCGCGACCGACGACCGGGCCCGCCGCCAGGGCATCCCGGATCTGGCCCATCAGATCGATCTGCTCGTCCAGCCGCCGCAGCCGCGACTCGGCCAGCTCGTTCCGCAGCTCCGCCAGCCGCAGCTGCTCCTCGTGCAGCCGCCCGCCACGGATCTGCCGTGCCCGCTGGGCGTACGCCACCGCCGCCAACGCGACGTTCAGCACCCCGAGCAGGATCACGACGACGTAGTAGGCGGTGGGGCTCACTCGAGGTGAGCTACCCGCCCAGCTGCAGCAGGAAACGCGCGCTCCGGGGCTGATAGAGTGGCCGGTCCGAGCGCGGCCGAGGCGTGCCGGCGTTCAGGAGGTATCCGATCGAGTTCGGCGTCACGATCCTTCCCGATCCCCCGTGCTCCCGCTTCGTCGAGCTCGTGCGGCTTGCCGAGGAGTGCGGGTTCGACTGGGCCTACACGTACGACTCCCACATCCTGTGGCAAGAGGGGTGCGTCCTTGTCACGGCCGCGGCCGTGCAGACGGAGCGGATCGGGCTCGGCTTCTGCGTCACGAACCCGGGCACCCGCGAGCCGACCGTCACGGCCAGCTTCCACGCCACCCTGAACACGGTCATCCCCGGGCGGGTCGTGGTGATGATCGGGCGCGGCGACTCGGCCCGGCGCACCATCGGGCTCCAGCCCGTCAGGGTCGCGGAGTTCGAGGCGGCGACGGCGCTCATCCGCGACATGGCGAACGGCCGCCCCGTGACCTGGAACGGGAAGGAGATCGTCCTCGAATGGGCGCAAAACCAGCCCGCGATCCCGGTCTGGGTGGCCGGGTACGGCCCACGGGCGCTCGCGGTCGCCGGCCGCCAGGCGGACGGGGTCGTCATCCAGCTCGCCGACCCGGACATCGTCGACTGGATCGTGGGCCAGGCGCGGGTGGCGGCCGAGGAGGGCGGACGGGCGCCGCTCGACCTGGCGCCCATCGTCTGCGCCCCCGTCGCCATTGGCGACGACCTGGCCGTGGCCCGCGACGCCGTGCGGTGGTTCCCGGCCATGGTCAGCAACCACGTCGTCGACCTGCTCAAGCGCTACGACCAGTCGATGCTCCCGGAGAGCCTGACGAGCTACCTCGCCCGGCGCGAGTTCTACGACTATGCCGACCACAGCCGCCAAGGGGCCAGGCACGGCGAGTTCGTCGACGACGAGACCTGCGACCGGTTCTGCATCCTCGGCACGATCGACGATCACATCACGAAGCTGCGGGAGCTCGAGGCGCACGGCGTCGAGCAGTTCAACATCTACCTCATGACCGGCAACCGCGAGGGCATCCTGCGCGCGTACGGCGAGCACATCATCCCGCTCTTCAAGGGCGAGGCCTGAACGATGGACCTGGCCGTTCGGCCCGGCCGCGCCGTCGCCGACCTGCGGGCCCTCGCCGACCTCACAGGCGGCCCGGGCGGCGCCCGCCGGCTGTGCTGGACGTCGGAGTGGGAGAACGCGCGCGGGTTCCTGCGCGAGCGCCTGCGCGAGCTGCCCGTGACCGTCGACGTCGACGAGGCGGGGAACCTGTGGGCGCGCCTCGAGGGCGCGCGGCCGGAGACCGTCGTGATCGGATCGCACGTCGACTCGGTGCCGAGCGGTGGGTGGCTCGACGGGGCGCTCGGGGTCTTCGCCGCGCTGGAGGCGCTGCGGACGATCGCCGGGATGGGGACGCCGCCGTGCACGGTGTCGCTGATCGACTTCGCCGACGAGGAGGGGGCCCGCTTCGGCCGCAGCCTGTTCGGGTCGTCGTGGCTCAGCGGGAGCATCAATGCGGAGGACGTGCGCGACCTCCGCGACGCCGGGGGCGACCGCCTGGGCGACGTGGTCGCCGAATACGGCGTCGACCTCGACCGCGCCCCCGCCGCGGCGAGCCGGCTCGCGGACGTGCGCGCCTACCTGGAGCTGCACATCGAGCAGGGGCCGGTGCTCGAGAACGCCGGCCTCGCGGTCGGGGCGGTGCTCGGCACCTTCGGCGTCGAGCGGCACCGCATCGTCTTCTCCGGGCAGGCGGCCCACTCCGGGTCGACCCCGATGCCCGTCCGGCGCGACTCGTTCCTGGCGGCGTCGCGGTTCGCGCTCGCGGCCCGCGACGGCGCCGTCCGCCACGAGGGCGGCGTCGCCACGGTGGGCGCGGCCGAGTGCACGCCCGGCGTGGCCACGGTCATCCCGGGCA
>JBKPMQ010000156.1:0-16143 GCA_046732235.1 Actinomycetota bacterium | reverse complement strand
CCGCGGGCGCGCATGGCCGCGATCTCGGCCAGCTCGGCGGGGCCCACCTGGGCCGCACCGGCCACGTCGACCGGCACTCCGCGCAGACGCGCGCGGCGCAGCTCCGTCCGCAGCTGCGGCCCGCGGACTGAGCCCGGCTCGACCCAGACGCCGACCGTTCCGCCGGCGGCGGCCGCCGCCCGGGCCACGGCCGGCGCGAGCGTCATGCCGACGGCGCCGACGGCTCCCTGGGAGTCGAGCGTGGCCTGCAGCGAGGCGAGGACGACGAGCTTGCAGCCGTATTCGCGCCGCAGCGCCTCGACCATGTGGGTCACCCGGTCGCAGACGACGGCGCCGGGGCGACGGGCGTACGGCGCGTAGGCATGGTCGGCGATCAGGACGACGTCCTCGCGCGGCATCAGCCGCTGCAGCTCGTCCGCCACGCGCAGCCCCTCCCAGCCCTCGGCCAGGATCCCGACAGGGGCCGAGGCTACGCTCTCGGCCGCGTCTTCTCCGGGTCGTAGATCGGGTAGTTGGAAACGATTGCCGGCACCGACCGGCCGTCGCCCAGCGTCACCTCGACCTGCGTCTGCGGCACGGCCAGGTCGGTCTCGATGCAGGCCATGGCGATCAGCCGCTCCACGGTCGGCGACCGGCCGGCCGACGGCGAGGTGAGCTTGCCGACGTGGCGCCCGTTGCGCGTGACCGGGGTGTTGTACTCCGGCGCCTCCTCCCCCGCGATCAGCAGCGTGACCATCCGGTGGGTGATGCCGGCCTCGTGCTCGCGGACGAGCGCGTCGCGGCCCACGAACTCGGGCTTGTCCAGCTTGATCATCCGGTCGAGGTTCATGTGGAACGGGCTCGTCACGCCCTGGAAGTAGTCGTAGCCGAGGAAGATCAGCCCGGCCTCGATCCGCAGCGACTCGACGGCGGCGAGTCCGTACGGCCGGATGCCCATGTGCGCGCCTGCGTCGAGCAGGCCCTGCCACAGCCGCTCCGCCCCGGCCGCGGGGCAGAACACCTCGTAGCCGAGCTCGCCCGAGTAGCCGGTGCGCGACACCCAGCAGTCCTCGACGCCCGCCACGGTGACGGGCTCGGGGAAGAAACGGAAGTAGCGCAGCGACTCGATGTCGGCGTCCGTCAGGCCCGCGAGCAGCTCCCGCGACCGCGGCCCCTGCACCTGCAGGTGCGGGATCTGGAAAGTATGCTCGGTGATCTCGACGTCGAGGCCGCCCGTCACTCGGCGGAAGTGGTCGACGTCGGTATCGAGCGCCGTCACCACCATGACATCGTCCGGCGTCTGGCCGCGGTAGACGACGCCGTCGCCGAGCATCTTGCCGTTCTCGTCGCAGAACGGGCCGTAGCGGCACTGGCCGACCTCGAGGCCGGCCATGTTGGCCGTGAAGATACGGTCGGCGGCGCGAAGCGAGTCGGCGCCCTTGAAGAACCACTTGCGCAGCGGGCTCTCGTCCCAGATCCCGACCGACTCGCGCACCGCGTGGTGCTCGGCGATCGGGTCGCCGAAGTCGCTGATCCAGTCCCAGCCCTCCCACTCGGCGAAGTTGCCCTTCAGGCGCCGCTGGACGCGATCGAACGCCGTCTTCAGCAGGCCCTCGGTCGACGGCTCGGGCGGCGGCGGCCCGGAGACCTCGAGCGTCGCGCCGGCACCGAGGTCGAGCGGCGCGGCCATCGCCTCGATTGGTGGCATCGGCACCTCGACCGGCATGATCACCGTCGGGGCGGCGCGGCGGGTGAGCTCCTGGTGGCCCGGCGGCAGCACCTGCGTCACGCCGACGAGGCCGCGCAGCTGCGCGGGGCCGGCGATGGTGCGGTAGGCCTCGACCGACTGCTTCTCCTCGCGGTCGATGTTGCGGCGCAGGCGCCGCAGGCGGGCCTGGTAGCCGGCGTCGAGCCCCGGCGTCGAGAAGATCGCCTGCTCGACGTAGCTCTCGACGACCCGGTTCCCGACGAGCGTCACGTCCGCGTCGCGGGCGCGGCCGGTGCGGGAGGAGTAGAGCATGACGCACCGCACCTGGTCGAGGAATGTGTTCCAGGTCGAGAGGACGACCTCGCCGCTGCAGCGGGCGCCGGTCTCGGGCACGGCGAGCAGCGTGATGCGGCGGTCGTTCACCGCCTCGATCACGGCCTCGGCGGTGGGTTGCAGGATCGAGATGAACTTGTGCAGCGGCCACACGTCGAGCTGGTTGAAGTCGCCGGGCTCGCAGCCGACCCCGAACAGGTACACGTCGGAGTAGCGGAAGAAGTTGCCCGTGCCGCGCGTGGCGCGCAGGTGGTCGTAGAAGAGCGTGATCGTGCCGCAGATCAGGTTCGAGCAGCCGACCGCGTCCATCGGGTTCGCGAGCAGGACGCCCAGCCGGTCGTCGGGCTGCCAGCCGTTCGGCCACAGCGCGGACAGCGGCTCCGAGGCGCCGTTCCGCTCGACGGTGAAGTCTTCGGAGGCGAGCGCGTAGGAGGAGTGCATGCGCCGATCTTACCGCCCTGAATATCCGGTGCCTGGCACCCGGTATTCACGAACATACCCGGAGTACGATCGCCGCGTGGATCGCGATGACCTCCTGCGCGCCGCGTGCTTCCTGGCATTGGACGCACTACGAGCGAAGCTGGGAGACGAGTTGCCATACCGGGGCGCCATCGATCACAAGTTCGGATTCGAGGGCCGTAACGTCGCCTTCATGAACCCTCAAAAGGGCATCCATCGCGCGAGGCAGCAGCGCGGCCCGGCGGCGCTCAGCGTCATGACGTCGGCGTCGAATCCGTATGGCGACGGTGACACGGACGAGGGCTTCGCATACGCCTACCGTGAGGGCGATCCGGCCCAGCCGGACAATCGTGCGCTGAGAGAGGCCGCGGCGCTTCGGGTGCCTATCGTTTACTTCTACGGCACCCGACCGGGGGCGTTCCAGCCGATCTATCCGTGCTACGTTCACGCGGACGACCCGGTCGGTCGGCGCGTCTTTCTCAGCCCCGGGACAACGACCCAGGTCGGATCGAGCGGCCCAATCCTGGACGGCGTGGAACGGCGGTACGTGGTGCGGGATGTCCGCTCGCGCCTTCACCAGGCGCGGTTTCGCGGGCTGGTGTTGAACGCGTACCGTGACCGATGCACGATCTGCAGACTGCGTGAGAGCCGTCTTCTGGATGCGTCGCACATCGTGCCCGACGCGGCGGCCGAGGGAGTCGCCGAGGTTCGCAACGGACTCGCCCTCTGCACGATCCACCATCGCGCGTATGACCATGACCTCGTGGGTGTCTCGCCTGACTACCGGGTGCATGTCGCCCCGCGGTTGCTGGATGAAGACGACGGGCCGATGCTCGAGCTCCTGAAGGCGGCGCAGGGCGTCTCCATCGCACTTCCGAACGCCAGTCGGAGCCGGCCCGACCGCGAGCTGCTGGCCGTCCGCTTCGAGCGGTTCAACCGCGGCTAGCACTGATGAATATCCGGTGCCTGGCACCGGTCATGCACGTGCCGCCCGGCGCGGGAGGGCGGGGGTATGTATTCCGCATGGACGCCCGCCCCGCCGCGACCGGCGCCGACTACCCGCCGCCGCCGCCGCTGGTCACGCTGCTCGCGCTCACCATGGGCGTGTTCCTCGTGACCCTGAACGTCACGGTCGTGACGGTGGCGCTGCCGGACATCCAGCGCTCGCTGCACGCCCGGCCGGACGAGCTCGAGTGGGTGATCGACGCGTACAACCTGGTCGGGGCGAGCCTGCTGCTGTCGGCCGGGTTCTTCGCCGACCGGTTCGGCCGCAAGCGGGCGCTCTGCACCGGATACGCCGTCTTCGCCGGTGGGGCGCTCCTGTGCGCGGCCGCGCCGAGCGCGGGATGGCTGATCGTCTTCCGCGTCATCCAGGCGGTGGGCGGCACGGCGCTCACGCCGACCAGCCTCGCGATCGTCGCCAACCTGTACCAGGACCCGCGCGAACGCGCCCACGCGATCGGCATCTGGGGCGTGTCGTCGGGGCTCGGGCTGGGCGCCGGCCCGATCGTCGGCGGCGCCGTGTCGGACTGGATGGGGTGGCGGGCGGTGTTCGTCGTCAACGCCGTCGCCGGCCTGGTCGCGCTCGTGATCGCGCTGCGGGTCGTGCCCCGGTCGCGCAGCGAGGTCCGGCGCGGGCTCGACGTCCGCGGCCAGCTGCTCGCGATCGTCCTCCTCTCGAGCCTCACCTACACGCTGATCGAGGCGCCGCGGTACGGCTGGGGCTCGCCGCGGATCCTCCTCGTGCTCGCCGCGGACATTGTCCTGACCGCCGTCTTCGCAGCCGTCGAGCTGCGAGTGCACGAGCCCCTGATCGACCTGCGCGTGTTCCACGACCGCCAGTTCTCCGGGGCGATCTTCATCACGGTGGCGGCGTTCTTCGCCTATTCCGGCTTCGTGTACTTCACGGCGCTCTTCCTGCAGCAGGTGCGGGGGCTGAGCCCGCTCGAGGCGGGCATCGTCATGCTTCCTGGGGCGCTCCCCGTGCTCGCCGGAGGGCCGATCTCGGGCCGGCTGGTCGCGACCCGCGGCGCGCGCGGCGTGCTCTTCGCGGGGACCTTCGTGCTCGCCGTCGGCACCGTGCTGCTGGCGCTGCCCGAGTCGGACGCGCCGCTGTGGCAGATCCTCGCGCCCGCCCTCCTGGTCGGCATCGGATACGGGTTCATCAACGCGCCGGTCAGCACGGTGGCCGTGGCGACGCTGCCGCGCTCGCAGGCCGGGGTGGCCGCCGCCATGGCGAGCTCGGCCCGCAACGTCGGCCTGGTGATGGGCATCGCCGTGCTCGGCTCGGTGGTGAACGGCCGCATGCCCGGGTTGCAGGAGCACGAGTCCTACGCCCTCGCCTACACCGACGCCATCCACCCGGCGTACGTCATCGCCGCCGCCGTCGCCCTGGCGGCGGCCGCCGTCGCGCTCTCGACCCTGCGGGCCGAGCCGCCGGGGACGCCGCGCCCGGTGCCCGCTACGGGGAGGTGATCGGCGGCTGGCGGCCGGGAATCGGCGCGTCGTTCACGATCGACGTCGTGGTCGAGCCGTAGCGGAGGAAGCGATCGAGCAGGGGGCTGAGCTCCTCGATGGAGCGCAGGTGGACCTTGAGGAAGAAGCAGTCCTCGCCCGTGATCCGCAGGCACTCGCTGATCTCGGGAATCTCCGCCGCCAGCTCGGGGATGCGCGGCAGCTGCCGGGCGGCCGGCTTGACGCGCACGATCGCCGTCAGCCGGTAGCCGAGCGCGCGCGGGTCGATGGCGGCGTGGTAGCCGGTGATGACGCCGGCCCGCTCGAGCCGGCCGACCCGCTCGGCGACCGCCGGGGGCGAGAGGCTCACGCGGCGCCCGAGCTCGGCGAGCGAGATCCGTCCGTCGGCCGAGAGCTCGGTGAGGATGCGACGGTCTGTCACGTCGAGCACCTGTCGATCCTTCGCCGGAAACGCGACATATCCGTCCTTCATGCCCACAATGCTAGCCCAATCCCGTCGATCGTGCATGTCGCCGTCCTCGATCCCGGCCTAGCATCGAACCGATGGACGCGACCGCCCCGAGACACCTCGCCGCCGGGAGGGTGCCGCCGCAGGCCTTCTTCGCCGGTAGCGCGGTCTTCCACTATCTGGGCCCGTCGTTCGCAGTGCTTCTGTTCGCCCGCGTCGACGTGCTCGGCGTCGCCTGGATGCGGATCGCCTCGGCGGCGCTCGTCTTCGCGGTCTGGCGGCGGCCATGGCGGCGCCTGGGCGAGATCGACGTCCGCAGCCGCGCCCTCGTCGCCGCCCTGGGCGCCGTCTTCGCCGGCATGAACGCCTCCTTCTACCTCGCCATCGACCGCCTGCCGCTCGCGACCGTGGCCGCCATCGAGTTCGTCGGCCCGATCGCCCTCGCGCTGGCGGGGGCCCGAACCGGCCGGAACTGGCTCGCCGTCGCCGCGGCGGGCGCCGGCGTCTACCTCCTCACGCACGTCGAGCCCGCCGGCGGTGCGGCCGGGATCGCCTTCGCGCTCGCGAATGCCGCGCTCTTCACGCTCTACATCGTGCTCGCCCACCGCGTGGCGCGCTCGCCGGCGCTGGGCGGGATCGACGGCCTCTCCGCGGCGATGCTGTGCGCGCTCGCCTTCGTGTTCCCGATCGGGTTCGCGGATGCCGTGCACGCGCTCGCCGATCCGGTGGCGGTGGTGGCCGGAATCGGGGTGGGCGTGTCGTCGTCCGTGATCCCGTACGTGTGCGACCAGCTGGCGATGGCGCGGCTCGCCCGGGCGACGTACGCGCTCTTCGTCTCGCTCCTGCCGGCCTGCGCCGTCCTCGTCGGCGTCGTCGTCCTGCGCCAGATCCCGACGGCGCTCGACCTGGCCGGGATCGGCCTCGTCATGCTCGGGGTGTCGATCCACCGCGAGCCCGGCGGCGCGGCGGGCTAGGCCCGCTCGGCGAGCGGCTCGGCCGCCTCGACGGCGGACACGCCGACCCGGCGATGCACGTTCGGCACCAGCATCGCGGCAACCGCCGCCGCGAGCATGCCCGCGGCGAGCACGAGGAAGCTCCACACGTAGCCGTGCTCGTGGGGCAGGGCGCCCGCGGCGACGCCGGCGGTGATCACGCTCGTCACGACCTGGCTCCCGATTGCGCCGCCCACGGTGCGGATGTTCGCGTTCATGCCGGTCGCGACGCCGGTTTGGGTGCTCGGGACCGCCTCGACGATCAGGTTCGTCATGGCCGAGAACGCGAGCCCCATGCCGAGGCCGGCGAGCGCCATCGTCACGTACACCTGCCACTCCGCGGTGTGGGCGACGGCGAGGAATGCGAAGGCGGCGCCGCCGACCAGCCCGCCGACGATCAGCGGCAGCTTGGAGCCGACCGCCGCCGTGATCGGCCCGATCGCCATCCCGACGACGATCATCGCCGCCGTCGCCGGGAGCATCGCGAGGCCCGCGCCGGTCACCGAGGCGGCGAAGCCGTAGCCGGCCGCCTTCGGCGCCTCCATGAACTCGGGCAGCACGACCATCATCGAGTACATCCCGAACCCGAACATGAGCGCCGAGATGTTCGTCCACCACACGACGGGCGTCCGCATCAGGCGCACGTCGACGAGCGGGACGCGCGCCCGCAGCTCGACCGCGATCCAGCCAACGAACAGCACGACCGCCGCGACGAAGAGGCCGACGACCCGGCCCGACGACCAGCCCCAGGCCGCCCCCTCGCTCACGCCGAGCAGCAGGGCGATCAGCCATCCGGAGAGGAGCGCAGCCGCCGGCAGGTTGACCGTGCCCGGGGTCTTCACCGGCGACTCCGGGACGAACAGGAAGGTGGCGACGGTCGCGATCGCGGTCATGACGAGCGGGATCCAGAAGAGCCAGTGGTAGTTCAGGTGGTCGACGATCGGCCCCGCCAGCACGATCCCGAGCCCGGAGCCGACGCCGAGCAGCGTGGAGATGCCGCCGATCGCGGCGGGCACGCGCTCACGCGGAAACTCGTCGCGGATGATGCCGAACGCCAGCGGGAAGACGGCGCCGCCCAGGCCCTGGAGCACGCGGGCCGCGATCATCACGCCGATCGAGCTCGTGAGCGCGGCGATCAGCGACCCGGCGGAGAGGGCGGCGAGCACGACGACCAGCATGTGCTCCTTCCCGAACATGTCGCCGAGCCGCCCCAGCACCGGCGTGGCCACGGACGCGCTCAGCAGGTAGGCCGTCAGGATCCACGAGATCGAGCTCTGCGACGTGTGCAGGGCCGCCTGCAGCGTCGGGAGCGCCGGCACCACCAGCGACTGCAGGAGGACGTAGGCCATCGCGCCCGTGCCCAGCACTGCAAAGGTTCTGCCCGGGCTCTGGCGGGTATGCGGGTCGGCCAGGCTCACGCGGGCGTCAGCGTAGTCGAGACCGCACGCCGTAGGCGCATCGCGCTCCGGGCCGGTCAGGACGCGATGATCGGGTCGAAATTCCCGTTCCAGGCGTCGAACCGGGCCCGGGTCGAGAACGTCGGATAGTCCAGCGCGCGGGCGGACATGGCGGGGGTCGGGAACACGAGCGGGCTGCGCCCGACCGGGGGGTCCGACTTCAGCAGAAGCTGCTGGGCGTGCGGCACCGGCGTGATGTACTCGACCCAGTCGGCCACCCTCGCCGCAACCCGCGGCTGGTAGTAGTAGTTGATCCACGCCAGGGCGCTCAGGGGGTTGCGCGCGTTCATGGGGATCATCATGTTGTCCGTCCAGTGCATGACGCCCTCCTCGGGCACCACGAACTTGAGCTCGGGATAGCCGGAGGCGTTCGCCTGGAAGATGTCTCCCGACCAGGCCTGGCTGATCCAGGTGTCGCCGCGCTCGAGGACGTCGATGTAGCGCTGGTCGTAGTAGCCGCGGACAAGCCCGCGCTGCGTGCGCAGTGCGCCGGCCGCCTTCTCCCAATCGGCGGGCGTCGAGGTGGCCGGGTCGATGCCGAGGTAGAGCAGCCCGGCCGAGCCGAGGTCGGTGTTGTCGCTCATCATCCCCACCCGGCCCCGGAACTTCGGGTTCCAGAGATCCCTGATGCTCGTGATCTCGCCGTCGACCCGGTTCGCGTTGTAGGCGATGCCGGTGAACCCGGATTGCCACGGGATCGTGAACCGGTTGCCCGGGTCGTAGTTCGGGTCCTTCGCGATCGGGGACGCGTAGGTGGCGAAGCTCGGCAGCATCGAGTGGTCGAGCGGCGTGAGCCAGCCGTTGCCGATCAGCTGGCTGGTCTGCCAGCCGTTTGTGAGCACGATCAGGTCGTAGCCGAGGGGCTCTCCGGCCTGGAGTCGCGGCGCGATCTTCCGGAAGAACGGCTCGTTGCCCTCGATGACCTCCTCGTACGTGACCTCGATGCCCGTGTGGCGCGAGAAGCCGTTCAGGCTCGGGCGGTCCTTGAGCCAGTTCAAATAGTCGATGTAGAGCGGCCAGTTCGCGAACACCAGCTGGCCCGTGTCGTGCTGACCGCGCCACCACTCGATGCTCCCGACCGGGGCGGCGGTGCGCGTCGTCACCTCACCGCAGGCGGCGAGCAGCGGCGCGGCGGCGAAGGCTCCGGCGGCGAGGCCGGCGCGGCCCAGGAGGCGCCGGCGCGAGAGGCGGCTGGCGTCGCTCATCGCAGCACCAGGAACCCGATCACGACGCCGATCCAGCCGAGCAGAATCATGGTGGGGACGACGAGCGCGCCCGAGTTCCGGCCGATGATCGACTCCCGGGCCGTCGGCCGCAGCACCATCCGCCCGTGGGCGACGCGGCGGACGGCGGCGACGACGAGGAGCACCAGCAGCACGGCACCGGCAGCCGCCGCCGCGGCGACCTCGACTCGGCGCACGAGCACGGGGTCGAGTTCCCTGCGCGCGATCGTGGGCGCGGCGAGCGGCGGGGGCGCCTGCGCCGGGGGCACGTTCGACGTGTCGGGCACGTTGACCGTGCCGCTCACGGCCTTGCGGGTGACGATGCCTGACGGGTCACGCAGAAAGACGCTGTAGCAGTAGGCCGTCCCGGGCTTCACGGAGCGGTCGATCACATGCAGCTGCGTGACCTCGCCCGCGGCGACGCCGTCCTGGAGCGACTGCGGGCAGCCGGGCTGGCCGCGGCGCACGACCACGGTCCCGGGGCCCTGGAGCCGGTGCCAGCTCACGAGCACCTCGTCGGTCGTCGTGACGGCCCCGAGGTGGGACGCGCGTGGAGTGAGCAGCGTCTGAGGGCTCTGCGCCGCGGCGACGCCGCCCGTTGCGAGCCATAGGAACCCCGAACCCATGATCACCGTGATCAGCCGGTACAGAGGCGTGCCAGCCATAACACCCACCACCCTCCAGACATTTCCAAGCTACATCCGTCGCGAGGGATGTCAACGGCGCGGGCGCGGGCCGCGTTTCGCGCCCCGGGACTCGTGCTCGCCGAGGACGTTCAGGACGGCGGTGGTGACGGCGGCCGCGTCGACGCTCAGCTGGGGGGCCACCTCGCGGTCGAACGCACGGGCGAGCATGTACCAGGTGGTCGTCCACTGCAGCCCGCAGCGGCCGCATTGGAGCGTCACGGACCGCAGCGACGACCGGTACACGCGCGGCTCGGGCCTGCCGCAGATGGGGCAGGCGCACAGGCGGCGGGCGAAGCGGGCGGCGGTCGAGACGTTGAAGCGCCCGGCATCGTCGACCTCGATCCGCTGGAGCGCCCCACGCTTTGCATGAACGTTCATGCAAAGACCCTACCAGTTCCGGCCGAAACCGGACGATGTTTGTGCGTTTCCGCGCGCGGGTAGAAACACGGCTGCGGCGGTCGGGGCACTCACGCGAGCCCACTGCGTTTCACCCACTGCACCCGGCCGCCGCTTTCGCGTGCCGAGGTTTCCGGGGCGCCACGGAAGTGTCACGGCACCCGTTCGGAGTCTGACCCCGATTCGAGCTGGATGAGGGTCGCCGAGACGCGGCCCGGGGCGAGACTGGCGAGGGCGGCGGTCGGATGCGGCTGGCGCCGCTTCCAGGTCGGGCTGCCCGGGTTCACGAGCGTCCGCGGGCCGTCCCGCGCGACGTTCGGGATATGCGAGTGGCCATACACGATCAGCTCCGCGCGCGGGAACCAGCGCGCAAGCCGCGCCGGCCGCCCCCGCGACGGACCGGCGTCGTGGACCATCGCGACGTCGACGCCGCCGATCCGTGTCTCGAGCCGCTCCGGCGCGCCCCATGCGGCCAGGTCGGGGCCGTCGGCGTTGCCGCGCACCGCCAGGACGCGGGCATGAGCGGCGAGCTGGTCGAGCAGCGCGGGATCGGTGACGTCGCCGGCGTGCAGGATGACGTCGCAGGCGTCCAGGTACGGCCGCAGGCTCGCCGGCAGCTCACGCCGGAAGCCGGGGACGTGGGTGTCGGCCAGGATGAGGGCGATGAGCCTCAGGGTCCAGCCCGGTCTGTACGTGTAGATGCACTGTTCGCGCGGCCGAGGCGGCCGCCTACTGAGGAGGCGCAATGAGCAAGCTCAGGTGTCACATCTCGGTCTCGGCCGACGGCTTCGTCGCCGGCCCGGACCAGAGCGAGGAGAACCCGCTCGGCGAGGGCGGGGAGCGGCTGCACGACTGGGCCGTTTCGCTCGCCGCCTGGCGCGAGCCGCATGGCGAGCAGGGCGGCGAGGTGAACGAGAGCACGCAGATCATGGCCGAGACGCTCGAGAACGTCGGCGCCGGCGTGATGGGCCGCAACATGTTCGGGCCCGTGGGCGGCGGGGACTGGGAGGATGGGCGCTGGACCGGTTGGTGGGGAGAGAACCCTCCGTACCACAATGACGTGTACATCCTCACCCATCACCCGCGCGAGCCGGTCGAGATGGAGGGAGGTACGACGTTCCATTTCGTCACCGACGGGATCGAGCGAGCGCTGGAGCGGGCGAAGGAGTCCGCGCAGGGTCGGGACGTCCGGCTCTGGGGCGGCGCCCACGTCGTCAACCAGTACCTGGCGGCGGGACTCCTGGACGAGCTCGAGCTCCACATCGTGCCGGTGCTGCTCGGGGACGGCGCTCGCCTCTTCGAGGGCCTCGACGGCGCCGACATCCGGCTCGAGCAGGTGCGGGCGGTCGAGGCGCCCGGCGTCACGCACCTGAAGTACCGGGTGATCACATGAGCTCGGCATCCGTGGGCGGCGACGGGAGAGCCAACGGAGGACCACGTTCCAGCCGTGCCGGTCGGCGGCGGGAGCGGGCCGCCGATCGGAGTTGCACGAGGCCTTGGTTCGTGTCCAGGCAGGTTATCCGAGCAGGACGATCCTGTCTCGGGTCAGCGTCCCTGCAGCGTTGAGGTTCTGGATGGTGGCGTGCCCTTCGGCTCCGTCGAACGCGCCGGTGCCGCCGACGATCGCGGGCGTCGGCGGCCGCTGACTCGACGTATCGAGCTGGAAGGCGTACTCGAGCGTCCCGCCGCCCAGCCGCACTGTGCCCGAGCAATGGGCCGCCGGCGGCGTCTCGACGACGCAGTAGCCATGGTTCGATCCGACCCGGTGCGTCCGGTCTGCGTTCCACAGCCGGCTGGCGAAGAAGAACATGTCGCCCGCCGTCGGGCCATGCTTGCCCAGATCCAGGAACGTCTCCGCGGTAGTCTTCTCGATCAGCACGATCGTCCGCCCGCCGTTGTCGTCGCCCGAGGCGGACGCGAACGATCCCCCGCCGATCGCCATCGCGACCAGCGCGCCGACGCCAGCCGTCATGAGCAGTTTGCGCAGCATGACAACCCCCTTCGGTTCGTCGATGCTCCCAAACGGCCTCGCGCAACGATCGACACTACGCCTCGCGTCAGGAGCCGGTCAAGGCTCCGTCTCTGACGCTGGTTCGACTGCCTGTCGTTCTCGTGGGGAAGCCGACGGAGGGACTCGAACCCTCGACCCCCGCTTTACGAGAGCGGTGCTCTACCGGCTGAGCTACGTCGGCGCCGGTGCCGCAGTCTACCGCCCGGGCAGCCACGTCCAATAAGGGAGTAGGCTCTGGCCGATGCGCACCCTGGTCACGGGAGCGACCGGCTACCTCGGCGCCGAGCTCGTCCGGGAGCTCCGCGGTCGCGACCGGCAGGTACGGGCGCTCGTGCGCTCGCCGGTGGCGGCGGCCCGACTGGACGGGACCGGCGCCGAGACGGTGGAGGGCGACGTGCTGGACCCGCCCTCGCTCGACCGGGCGCTCGATGGGGTCGCGAGGGTGTTCCACATGGCGGGCGTGGTCGGCCACCGGGCCTCGGACGAGCCCAGGCTCCGGGCCGTGAACGTCGAAGGAGCGAAGAACGTGCTCGCGGCGTGCACGAGGGCGGGCGTCGAGCGGGTCGTGTTCACGTCGTCCGTGGCGGCCGTCGGCCCGGCGGGCGGGCCCGGGCACCCGCGCGACGAGGGCGCATGGCTGCTCGACGGCGACGACGGGCGAGCCGACTTCCGCTACGGCCGCACCAAGGCCGCCGGTGAGCAGGCCGCGCTCGACGCGGCGGCGAACGGCCTCGACGTCGTGATCACGAACCCCGGCTTCGTGATCGGGCCGGGCGACGTCTACCGGGTCTCCTCGTGGGCCGTCGAGGAGTACCTGCGCGGCCGGCTGCGGTTCACGGTCCCGGGCGGCCTCTCGTACGTCGACGCCCGCGACGTCGTCACCGGCCACCTGCAGGCGGAGGAGCGGGGGCGGTCCGGCGAGCGGTACATCCTGACCAACGACGACGGCAACCTCAGTCACCGCGACTTCTTCGCACTCGTCGGCAAGGTGACGGGGGTGCGCCGGCGCCAGATGGGGCTCTCGACCGGCCTGCTGGGCCCCGTCCTGCGCATCGGATCGGCGCTGCGGCTGCCGCTGCCGCTGGACGACCAGGAGCTCGTCTCGAGCAGCCACTGGTGGTACTTCACCGCCGGCAAGGCGCGCTCGGAGCTGGGCTTCTCCGTGCGCCCCATCGAGGAGACGATCCGCGACACCGCCGAGTGGCTGCGCGCCGACGGCTACCACCGGCACTAACGCGAACAGGGGGAAACACCCATGGCCATGAAGCTCCACCGGTGCAGGGGCACCTTCGTGAAGATCGGCGGGCATCCGTGCTGGAAGGCGCAGAAGGCGCTCGACGACGCGGGCATCGAGTACGAGCTCGTCCTGCACTCGCTGCTGCGGCCGCGCAGGACGGAGGTCGAGCGCCTGACCGGCCAGCGCAAGGTGCCGTTCATCGAATTCGAGGACGGGACGATCCTCAGGGAGTCGAGCGAGATCGCGGCCCGGGCGAAGGCGGGCACGCTGGTGCCGGCCACGCCGCCCGCGCCGACGCCGCCGCCGGCGCAGGCTCCGCCCGCAGACACGCCGCCCGACGACACCGCGCCGGTCTAGGCGGTCATCGGGACCTGCACCTCGATCACCGGCTCGACGCGCTCGAAGATGTCGTCGAGCGACGGGCCGGTGATCGTCAGGCCGTGGTTCTTCAGCCCGACCACGCAGCGGCCGGGCTCGGGCGCCGCGCGAATGATGTCGGCGACGGCGCCGGCCAGCTCGGCCGTGCCGCACGGGTAATTGAACTCGGTCGCCTGCACTCCCGGGATCCATGCGTGCACGTGCACGATCGCACCGACCTCGGGATGCTCCCGGTAGATCATCCAGTGCTCGATGGCGTCGACCGACGCACGGCGCGGCTCGATTCCCGGAGGCACCGAGAGGATCATCTTGCCGGCCTCGGCGTCGTAGTCCTTCACCATCAGGATGTCGCGCCCGATCTCGCGCAGGTTCGACTTGTCCACGCCGGACGCCGACATCCAGTAGCGGCGTTCGTCCTTGCGCACCGACATGTTGCCGTACGAGAGGCCGCCGATCCCGTAGACGAGCTTGATCCAGCGCAGGTCGTCCGGGCCGACGATCTCCTCCAGCGGGAACGGCGCCGGCAGGAGTCCCAGCTTGTCGAGCCGCTGCCCGGCCCGGTAGAGCGCTTCGGTGAGCTCGTCCCCGCCCCAGAGCTCGGGCTCGAGGTCGGTGTCGAAACGGTTGTCGATGACGAGCCGCGACGTCGCCAACGGCTCGATGCGGTCGAAGAGCGCCTGCGCCCACTCGTCGAGGTCGCCGGGATCGGCGACCGAGTAGACGCCCTGCTCCGGCGTCACGAAGTAGCACGCGTCGCCCGGGACGACGAGCATGGCCAGGTTGGCGAGCGCGCGCACGAGCATCGGGTACTCGTGGCGCAGGACGTCCGCGGGTGCCTCGGGCACCGTGTGCACCGCGATCACGTACGTCGAGCGCTGGCGGCGCCGGAACGGCTTCGGGTCGTCCGGGTTCACGAAGTTGAACACGCAGGTGGCGCTCGGATCCGTGCCCTCGACGAACTCGTAGCCGCGCCTCAGCCACTCCGTCCGCAACGCCTCCCTGAACCCGGCGAGCGCCGGGTCGTCCCCGGGGCCCCAGAAGGCGACGTCGCTCATCCCGCCACCTCGACCATCTGATCCAAGCTGATCTCCACCATCGTCCTTCCGTCCATTTCGACGACGCACGCGTCTTTCAGCACCTCGTAGCTGCGGACGATTCCCCTCCCGTTGGGTGTCGCCACCGTCCGCCCCACGGCCGGCGCCCGGTCACGGAACGAGCGGTACAGCGGATGCTCGAAAGCCAGGCAACAGCGTAGCCGCCCGCACAACCCGGTGATGCGGCCCGGGTTCATCGGCAGCTCCTGCTCCTTGGCCATCTTCAGGGTGATCGGCTGGTCGTGGCAGGGGTACCGGGCGCTGCAGAGCTTGCCGGTGCCGCACAGGCCCACCTCGCCGCACAGACGGCCCTGTTCCCGCGGCCCCACCTGGCGCAGCTCGACGCGCCGCTTGAGCCGCGCCGCCAGGTCCATCTGAAGCGCGCGCGTGTCCGGGCGCTCCTCGGCCGAGAACGAGAACGAGATCCGGCCCTGGTCGAACACCATCTCGGCCGCGATCGGCTTCAGCTCGAGGCCGTGGCGGCCCGCCAGCTCGCGGAAGAGCAGCATTCCCCGCTTGGCCTCGACCCGGTTCTTCCGCACCTGCTCCTCGTCGGCGGGGCCGGCCCGGCGCACGACGCGCTTGAGCGGGCCGGTCAGCTCCTCGTCGGGGATCTCGTGCGGCGTCTGGACGACCCGGCCGTACTCGCGCCCACGCGACGTCTGGCAGATCACGCGCTCGTCCCAGCGCAGCTCGAGGCCGCCCGGCTCGAACGAGTACACCTTGCCGCCCGGCTGGAACACCACGCCGACGACCGTCGCCAATTCAGACCCCCTGGGGAGTGGATTCGCGGAGCTCGGCGAGGCGATGGAACAGCCCCTCGATCGCGAGCACCGGATGGACGTTGAGCTCGAGCGACCGGCGCACGTCGCCGACCGTGTCCAGGGCCCGCGCGGCATGGCCCGCACCGCCTCGCGACATGGCATCGGAGAGCCCTCCGGCCACGTCCGAGTTTACCACCGCCTCCTCCGCTCCCAGAGCCGCCGCGAGCACGTCGTGGTACCAGAGCGCGATCGTGTCGACGGCCAGCCGCAGCTCGTCCCACTCGGCCCGCCGTGCCTCGCGCTTGGCCCGGTCCTCGTAGCGCTTGCGCAGCGCCTTCTCGTCCTTGGGATCGTCGACCGACTCCAGCCGCGCGTCGCGCTCCCCGGCGACGGCCGCCGCCTCCTCCCTCGCCCGCTGGTTGGACGCCTCGAGCACGAGCGCGCCCGCACGGGAGGGATCGAAGGCCGAGTCGGTGCTCACACCCTGCGCCAGCTCCAGGTAG
>JBKPMQ010000155.1:0-4331 GCA_046732235.1 Actinomycetota bacterium | reverse complement strand
CTGCGCGCCGTCGCCATCATGCTGCTCATGCAGGCCGTCGGGATCCCGGCCCCGTTCACGCTCGCGCTCGGCTACGTCACCGCCTGCGCGGCCGTGGGCGCGCTTCCGATCGGGCCCGCCGGCGCCGCCACCCAGGCCGGCGTGGGCGCCGCGATGCTCGCGAGCGCCGGCGTCGGCACGCGCGAGGCGATCGCGTTCGCCGTCGCGGCGCAGGCGCTCACGCTGCTCACCTCCGTGGCGGTGCTGGCGTTCGCCGGGCTCGTGCGCACGGCCCAGCTGCTGCGCCCGCAGCGCGCCTGACCGCACCGCAACCGGGGCCTGGCCCCGATGATCGGGGCCAGGCCCCGTCCAGCTACTTCCCTGCCGCAGCCGCCTTCGGCTGGTGGCGGTAGAAGTCGACGTGCTGCGGCTCGAGCGGCGTGTTCCCCAGGATCAGGTCAGCCGCCTTCTCCGCCGTCATCATCACCGGGGCGTAGATGTTGCCGTTGGTGACGTACGGGAAGACGGAGGCGTCGACGACGCGCAGGCCCTCGAGCCCGTGCACGCGCATGGTGGTCGGGTCGACCACCGACATCGCGCCCGTGCCCATCGCGCACGTGCACGACGGGTGAAGCGCCGTCTCGGCGTCGCGGCGCACCCAGTCGAGCACCTCCTCCTCGGTGGCCACCCCGGGCCCCGGCGAGAGCTCGCCCGCGTTGTAGAGGTCGAACGCCGGCTGGTTCAGGATCTTGCGGGCGATCTGGATCGCCTCTTTCCACTCGCGCCGGTCCTCGGGCGTCGAGAGGTAGTTGAACTGCAGCGCCGGCTTCACCGTGGGATCGGACGACGTGATCTTCACCCACCCGCGCGAATTCGAGTACATCGGGCCGATGTGCACCTGGTAGCCGTGGCCGCCCGCCGGCTGCGAGCCGTCGTAGCGGATCGCGATCGGCAGGAAGTGGAACATCAGGTTCGGGTACGCCACGTCGTCGTTCGAGCGCGCGAAGCCGCCGCCTTCGAAGTGGTTCGTCGCGCCGTCGCCGCGCCGGGCCAGCCACTGAAGGTAGACCTTCGGCCGGTTGCGGTAGAGCATCGAGGGAGCGACCGAGACGGGCAGCTTGCTGCCGTACTGGACGTACACCTCGAGGTGGTCCTGCAGGTTCTCGCCGACGCCGGGCAGATCGTGCACGACCTTGACGCCGAGCTTCTCCAGCTCGGCCGCGTTGCCGACGCCGGAGACCTGCAGCACCTGCGGGCTGTTGATGGCGCCGCCGCAGAGGATGATCTCCTTCGCATGCGCCCGCCGCGTCGGCCCGCGCAGGAGGTCGAACGAGACGCCGGTCGCGCGGTTGCCCTCGAAGACGATGCGGCGCACGAACGCGTTCGTCTTGACGGTCAGGTTCGGCCGGTCCATCACCGGGTGCAGGTAGGCGCGGGCGGCGCTCAGGCGGCGACCGCGGTGGATGTTCCGGTCGAACGGGGCGAAGCCCTCCTGGCGGTAGCCGTTCACATCGCTCGTGAGGTGGAAGCCGGCCTGCTGGACGGCCTCGAAGAAGGCGAGGAACAGCGGGCTCGTCGCCGGCCCGCGCTCGAGCACGAGCGGCCCGTCGCCGCCCCGGTACTCGTCCGCGCCGGCCAGGCAGGTCTCCATCTTCTTGAAGTACGGCAGGCAGTGGGCGTAGTCCCAGCTCTCCATGCCGGGATCGCTTGCCCAGCGCTCGTAGTCCAGCGCGTTTCCGCGCTGGAAGATCATCCCGTTGATGCTGCTCGAGCCGCCCAGCACCTTGCCGCGGGCGTGGTAGATCCGCCGCCCGTTCATGTACGGCTCGGGCTCGGACTCGTACTTCCAGTCGTAGAAGCGGCTGCCGATCGGGTAGGTGAGCGCCGCCGGCATGTGGATGAAGACGTCGGCCTTCCAGTCCGGCCGGCCGGCCTCCAGCACCAGCACCTTCGTCGAGGGGTCCGCCGACAGGCGGTTCGCGAGCGCGGAGCCCGCGCTTCCCCCGCCGATGATGATGTAGTCGTAGGGCGTTCGCGCCATGTCCCCTCCCCGGATCGCCGACGTGGAGCCTGCGCGATTCTACGCGGTCGGTGTCAGCCGTCGAGCATGGCTTCGAGGCGCTCGGGCGGATGGGCTTCGTCTAGCTCGGCGGCCACGCGGGCGGCGACCTCGTCCGGCGAGCCGTCGGCCTCCTGCCAGTCGCCCTGCACCCACGCCTCCAGGTACTCGTCGGAGCCGGCCAGGCCCTGCCGCATCGCCGCCTCGTCGACCGCCTCCTGGAACCGGTCGGGGAGCGCCACCTTGGCGGTCGCGCCGCTGGGGTCACGGGCGGTGACCATCGTGGGGATCTCGCGCCAGCTCGTGATGCGGTACTCGGCCACGGCGCCGGATGATAGAGCGGCCGTGCACGGCCGCGCCGTCAATCCAGGCCGACCGCCGCCGATAACCGTCGCGTGAAGTTCGACTACGACCTCCTCGTCATCGGCTCGGGCCCGGGCGGCCAGCGGGCCGCGATCCAGGCCGCCAAGCTCGGCCGCCGCGTCGCCGTGATCGACCGCCGCGAGACGCTCGGCGGCGTGTGCACGAACACGGGCACCATCCCGTCGAAGACGCTCCGCGAGGCGGTCGTGTACCTGACCGGCATGAGCCAGCGCGGGATCTACGGCCAGAGCTATCAGGTGAAGGACGACATCACGAGCGAGGACGTGTTCGCCCGCATCCAGCACGTCGTCCAGCGCGAGATCGACGTCGTCCGCAGCCAGCTCGGCCGCAACAGGGTGCAGGTGCTCTCCGGGCACGGTCGCTTCCTCGACCCCCACGCCATGTGCGTCGAGAGCGCCTCCGGCGACGAACGCCGCGTCACCGCCGCCAAGATCGTGATCGCGACGGGCACGCGCCCGGCCCGGCCTTCCACGGTTGCCTTCGACGGGCGCACGGTGCTCGACTCCGACGACATCCTCTCGCTCGACTGGCTGCCGAACTCGCTCGTCGTGGTCGGCGCCGGCGTGATCGGCATCGAATACGCCTCGATGTTCGCGGCGCTCGGCACCCGGGTGACCGTCGTCGAGCAGCGCCAGCGCCTGCTCGAGTTCTGCGACTACCAGATCATCGAGGCGCTCCAGTACCATCTCCGCGACCTGGGTGTGATCTTCCGCTTCGACGAGACGGTCACCGCCGTCGACAAGCACCGCAACGGCGCGGTCACGCACCTCGCGAGTGGCAAGCTGATCCCCGCCGACGCGGTGCTCTACTCCGCCGGCCGCCAGGGGGCAACCGACAAGCTCGACCTGGCGAAGGCCGGCCTCGAGGCCGACAGGCGCGGCCGCATCGCCGTGAACGACCGCTTCCGCACCGCCGTCCGCCATATCTACGCGGTCGGCGACGTGATCGGCTTCCCCAGCCTCGCCGCCACCTCGATGGAGCAGGGCCGGCTGGCGGCCTGCGACGCCTTCGGCGTCCCCGCCCACGCGATGGACCAGACGCTGCCGATCGGCATCTACACGATCCCCGAGATCAGCTTCGTCGGCCGCACCGAGGAACAGCTGACGGAGGCGGCCGTCCCGTACGAGATCGGCGTCTCGCGCTACCGCGAGCTCGCCCGCGGCCAGATCCTGGGCGACACGTCGGGGATCCTCAAGCTGCTCGTCTCGCCTCTCGACCGCACCCTGCTCGGCGTGCACGCGTTCGGCACCGGCGCGACGGAGCTCGTCCACATCGGCCAGCTCGTCATGGCGATGGGCGGGACGATCGACGTGCTCATCGACACGGTCTTCAACTACCCGACGCTGGCCGAGTCGTACAAGGTGGCGGCCCTCGACGCGGCCAACCGCCTGAGCGCGCTCGAGCGCATGGCCGCCTGAGCGGCGTGGCACCGGGCGCGGGACCGACGCCACCGAGCCCGCGGCGGTGCCTCATCAGTCGTCGAACTCCTAGGTGACATCGAGGCCGTGTCCGGGCGTTCCGCGCAGGGATCGCACCAGCGATCGTACGGGCCGTTCGAAGCAGCTGACAGCGCGTGGACCGCATCGAGACGTGACCGTTACACGCCCGCAACACCCGCTCACTAGCGTGGCCGGATGCGGATGACGCGACGACGCGCGGTCGCCGGGCTTGGGGCGGCGGCGCTCGCCGCCGGCGGCGCGGCGGCGGGCGGCCGGCGCATCCCGGTGCACACCGGGGTGACGGGTGGGCGCGCGGAGTCGGTACCGGAGTCACACGGTCGCCGGCACCAGGACCGCCGGAGCCGCTAGGCGGCGAGGCGGCGGATGGCGTTGACGCGGTTCATCGCGTCGAGCGCTGCCACCTTGTACGACTCCGCGAGCGTCGGGTAGTTGAACACCGCGTCGACCAG
>JBKPMQ010000154.1:0-18784 GCA_046732235.1 Actinomycetota bacterium | reverse complement strand
CACTGCACCGCCCACACCCCCAGCCGCCGCACCCTCCAACGCTGGCACGCCGAACGCCGCTGGCTCAACCGCCCGCCGTGAACCCGGCCGTCAGCGTCCCGGATCCCTTACGTGATCATTTCCAGGCGTTAACGCGTCCCCGGTAGCCTTGCCCGCGGCAGCACACGCCAAACGGTCGCGCCAGTTTGCGGCGCGGGACGTGCCACGCCCAGGCACCGTCCGCCGCCGAGCGCACCGCAACGTCTCCCCGGGTCGTCGAGAGGGTCGTCGGCCCGGGAGGCTTGCCCGCCGGTCCGGCGGGCCGGAGGCTCAGCCCGGGATCGCGCCCTCGCCGGCGAAGGCCTCGCGGGCCTCCTCGAGCGTGGTGTCGGCGTGCGGGAGCACGTGGTCGGACGTAACCAGCTCGTCGTCCGCAACCGGAGCCCCCTCGCCCTCGACCATCCCGATCAGCTCGCCGAACGCGCGGCTGAACGCCTCGGCATCGCCGGCCGCGACGGCGGCGGCGACGGCGTTGTCGAACTCGTTCAGGCGGCCGAGCAGGCCGTCGTCGAGCCGGAACTGGCCCTTGCCCAGGATGCGCACGATCATGGCTTCGGCTCCTCCGCGGGAGCGGTCTCGGCCGGCACGGAGGCGCCGAGCTCCCCTGCCGACCCGCCGCCCTGCCCCAGCTCGGCCTTCATCTTCGCGAGCTCGCTGTCGACCTGGTTCCCGGCCGTGAGCGCAGCGATCTGCTGGTCGAGGTCGGAGCCCGCCGGCGCGGTCAGGTCGTCGATCGCGCCCGTGTCGACAAGCTCGTTGACGGCCGCCGCCCGGGCCTGCATCTGCTCGGTCTTGTCCTGCGCGCGGGTGAGCGCCAGGCCGACGTCCGACATCTCCTCGCCGAGGCCCGTCGTCGCCTCGCCGATGCGCACCTGCGCCTCGGCCGCGGAGTACTGGGCCTTCACGACCTCCTTGTGGGTGCGGAACGCCTCGACCTTGGCCGAGAGGCGCCGCTCCTGGTCGATCAGCGTCTGCTGCTGTTGCTCGAGCTGGGTGATCTGCGCGTCGAGGCCCTGGAGCTGGCTCTGGATGAGCGACTTGCGCTCGAGCGCCGTCCGGGCGAGGTCCTCGCGATTCGCAGCGAGCGCCTGCCGGGCCTGGCCGTCGAGCTTGACGATGCTCTCCTCGAGCTTCGCCGTCTGCAGCTGCAGCCGCTTCTTCGACGTGACCACGTCGGCGACGCCGCGCTTCACCTTCTGCAGCATCTCGAGCTGCTTCTGGTAGCTGTAGTCGAGCGTCTCGCCCGGGTCTTCGGCCCGGTCGAGGGCCTTGTTCGCCTTGACCTTGAAGAGCGTGGTGAATCGGGACATCAAACCGGCCATTGGTCCTCCTCGCGCAGTCCGGCTAGCGTAGCGGATCCGGCCCGGAAAGCCCGTCGAGCTCACGGAGCGCCGCGGCCGCCTCGGCCCGCAGGCGGCCGCGCTCGAGCTCGTAGTCGGCGGGCGTGATCTTGCCCGTGTGGAGCTCCTGCTCGAGGTCCTGCAGGGCCTGGTAGGCCTCGTCGCGGCGTTCGCGCAGCTCGAGCACGCGCCGGTCGCGGTCGGTCAGCACCTGTTCGGGGGGCTCGGCGTCCGGCGAGGCGAACGGCCACGCCACGAACAGCACCGCGCCGGTGACCAGAATGGCCACCGCCACGACCAATGCGACGGTGCTCATGCCTCGCTGCGGGCGAGCAGCTCCCCGTAGCGCCGGGCGAGCTGCCGGGCCTCCCGGGGATCCGGCCAGATCGTGATCAGCGCGCCGATCGCGAACACCACGCCGGCCAGCCACACCAGGCCGACGGCCGGGTTCACGAGCACCTTGACCGCCACCCCCGAGCCGTCCTGGTCGGCCGCCTGGAGGATCGAGTACAGGTCGGTGCCCGTGAGCAGGCTCGACCGGATGTCGACCTCATTCCCGACCTGGCCGGTGTCATACTGGCGCAGGCCCGGCTCGAGCACGCCCGCCGCCTTGCCGTCCTTCGAGACCTGCAGCCGCACGTATTCGAACGTGTAGTTCGGCCCCTGACGCTGGAAGAGCCCGGTGTTCTTCAGCGTGTACCCGTCGATCCGCATCGACTGGCCGACGGCCAGGTTCGCCTCATCGACCGAGGAGTAGGCGGTCGACGCCGTCACGCCGACGACGAGCAGCACCATCGCCAGGTGGACGACGTAGCCGCCGTAGCGGCGGCGGTTGCGGTTGACGAGGTCGCGCAGCGCCCGCGGCCACGACCCGCCGGCGATCGCGCGCCGCGCCGACGTGCCGCGGGCGAACTCCATGCCGATCGTCACGGTGACGAAGACACACAGCGAGAGCGCCGTGAGCCCCGCGGGGCTCGACCCCAGCCCGAGCAGGCCGAGGATCGCCGCCCCGGCGATGCTCGCGACCACCGGCCACCGGAAGGTGCGCCAGAGGCTCCCCGGCGATGCCCGCCGCCACGCGATCAGCGGCCCGATCCCGATCAGCGCCAGCAGCGGCAGGCCGAAGATGATGAGGAAGAAGTTGTAGTAGGGCGTCGCGACGGTCGCCCGCACGCCCCGCACCGCCTCGCTCAGGATCGGGAAGACGACCCCCCAGAGCACGGCGAAGGCGAGCGCGAGCAGCAGCAGGTTGTTGAACAGGAACGTCGCCTCGCGCGAGACGACCGACTCCAGCTTGTGGTCGGCCCGGAGCGTCGGCAGGCGCACGATCAGGAGGCTCACGGAGGCCGCGAGGACGATGGCGAGGAACCCGAGCAGCCACGGCCCGACCGCCGACTGGACGAAGGAGTGCACCGACTGGACGACGCCGCTACGGGTGAGGAAGTCGCCGAAGATGCAGAGCGAGAACGCGGCGATCACGAGCACCATGTTCCAGACCTTCAGCATCCCCTTCTTCTCCTGCACCATCACCGAGTGCAGGAAGGCGGTTGCCGCCAGCCATGGCATCAGCGCGGCGCTCTCGACCGGATCCCAGGCCCAGTAGCCGCCCCATCCGATCTCGACGTAGGCCCAGTGGGCGCCGAGCAGCATGCCGATGCCGAGCGCGGTCCACGAGACGAGCGTCCACCGCCGCACCGAGACCAGCCAGCGCGCGTCTGACCGGCGCGTGATCAGCGCCGCCATTGCGAAGGCGAACGGCACCGACATCGACACGTAGCCCAGGTAGAGCATCGGCGGGTGGGCGGCCATGTACGGGTTCTGAAGGGACGGGTCCAGGCCGGCGCCGTCGGCCTGCACCGCCCCCGCCACGTGGGCGAACGGCGAGGAGATGAATGCCGCCAGGAAGGCGAAGAAGACGGCGATCCCGCCCAGCACCGCCGCGACCCACGGCACCAGCTCCCGGTTGCGGTGCCGGTTCTGGTACATCACGACTCCCGCGGCGCCGGTCAGGACAGTCAGCCAGAGGAGCAGCGAGCCCTCCTGGCTCGCCCACAGCGAGGTCATCTTGTAGATCAGCGGCAGGTTCTGACTCGTATGCTCGAAGACCACCCGGAGCGAGTAGTCCTCGGTGACCAGGCCGTACTCGAGCGCGGCGATGGCGACGAGCGCCGCGGCGAAGGCGGCCGCGAACGCGTTCTGGACGCTGCGCATGACGCGGCGGTCGCGGCGGAGACCGGCCACCACCGCCGCCACCGCCGCGTACGCCGCGAGCGCGAACACGAGGTAGACGGCGACGCGGCCGAGGGTGGTCACACCGACGCTCCTACGATCCGCCGGACGAGTACTTGCTCGGGCACTTCGTGAGCAGCGAGTCGGGCTGCGCCACGAAGACCCCGTTCTCGAGCCGTCCGGTCACGATCACCCGGCGCGAGGTCTTGAAGGCGTCCGGAACCGAACCCCGGTACGACACGGGCACCGTCTGCGCCGACGTCTCGTCGCGGAGCACGAACCGCATCGGGCTCGACGTGCGCGACGCCCGCACGACCGTCCCCGTCAGGGTCACCTGCTTCTGGGCGGCCCCGGCGGTGTCGCTGCGCAGCTGGGCGACGGAGACGAGCAGCGTCCCCGAGTTGAACAGCGCCTGGTAGGCCAGGAAGACGGCGAGTAGCGACCCCACCACGAGTGCGACGACCAGGCGCGGACGCGGCGACATGCCGATCAGGTTACCACCGGCCCCGCGCCGACCAGGTTACGTGAGGTGATCGAGCCTACGCCGCGGGATCGGGGACGCGGTAGCCCAAATCGAGGCAGAGCTGCCCACGCCGGGCCTCTCGCAACGCGTCGGTGTAGCCCTGCCCGTACGCCGCGCGCAGGAACCACCCCAGGAGCTCGGGGTCGAGCCTGGTCGGCTCGACCTCGAAGATCTCTGCCCAAAGATCGGCCAGGCGAAGGTCGATGGCCATCGCCAGCTCATGCTTGCGCTCATCCATTCCTGCCCATGGTAGGTCCGGGGTCGGACGGACAACGGGAACCGGCGGGCCGCCGCGGAGGTCAAACCCGGTGCAAATGCCACAGATCGCCCCGAGGAGACCCCCATGACCGACCCCCGCCAGCTCGTCGCGACCGCCGCCGTCGCGGTGCTCGCAATCGCCGGCTACCAGGCCCTGCACGGCACCTCGCGGGCGCCGGCGGCCCCCGCGCCCCACACGGCGAGCGGCGTCCTGCAGCCGTATATGCGCTTCACCGGGAGCGGCGACGTCACGATGCGCCCCGACCGGGGCACGATCTCGTTCTCGACCCACGGCACGGGCGCCACGCTCGCCGAGGCCCAGGACGCGGCGAGCAGCACGATGCGGGCGCTGATCGGGCGGCTGCGGTCCGACGGCGTCGCCCGCACCGACATGCGCACGGACGGGATCAGCGGCGGCGCGCGGCCGCGGTACGGCGACTTCATCGCCGACCAGAGCCTCGCGGTCACCGTCCGTGACCTCTCGAAGACCGGGCGTCTGCTGGCCGACGGGGCCGCGGCCGGCGCGCAGGCGGACTACGGGGTCGACTTCTCCATCGGCAACCAGCGCCACGCCTACGCCGACGCGCTCCGTGACGCCATCGCCGACGCCCGGTCCAAGGCCGACGCAGCGGCGGCGGCGGCCGGCCTGCACGTGAGCGGCGTCGTCTCGGTCGACGAGTCGCAGCCGGGCGGCCCGTTCTACGGCGAGACGCTCTCGTACGCCAAGCTGGCCGCACAGCCCTCGGCCGTGCCGGTCAAGCGCGGGACGCAGCGGGTGAGCGCGCAGGTGACGGTCGTCTTCTCGTACGCCGGCTGAGCGGGACGGAGGCTAGGTGGGCGGCTCGGCCGCGGCCGCCCGCCGCCGCGCCTCCGCGGCGCAGCCGGGGCACAGGAACTGCTCCTCCTCGCCGTCGACCGGGTGCCGCTCCCACCGTTCGGGCGGCGTCGCCGAGTCGCCTCCGTGCTGCACCGCCACCCCGCCGCAGACGCAGCGGTAGACCGCACACAGGTACGGGTACGGCGCGTCGATCAGCTCGTACGTCACTCCCATCACGAACATGGTCGCACCACCGACGGCCGGCGGCAACTTCGGCGAACCGAACCGACCGCTCGGACGAACTCCGCGTACCGGGCGCGGACACAACTCTGTCTCCAGATCGTTACCTGTCCCTAACCGGAACCTGATTGCGATCTGCCACAATGTGGATGCCGGTGTAGACGCCGACCGCCGTGAATGGGATACTTCGCGGCGCTATGGAGGTGCGGTGGAGCAGGTGCAGATGAAAGAGGATTTGACGGCGCTTCGGCAGCGTGTCGTCAGCGAGCTCGCAGCCATCGACGTCGTCGTGTGGCCGCGCCGCAAGCGCACGCGCAGGGAGCGTCTCACGCGCTTCCTTGCCCATCGTGCGCGCAAGGCGCGCCGCATGATCCTCTGACGCGCTTCAGCGACGGGCGCGGAGGATGATCATGGATCGCGGCAGCCGCAGGCCTGCGTCGGCGTGGAACCGCGCCAGCCGGCGGGCGAGGACGCCCGCGACCCGTCGCCGCTCGGCGGGCGTGAGCGCCGCGTCCAGCCGCGTGTAGTGGCCGATCCGCCCGGCCAGGTCGCGCCAGTGCGCGTCGGCGTCGGCCGCGACCACCTCGTCACGCAGGACGTGGACATGCACGTCGGCGAGCCCGGCCTCACGGTGCAGATCCGCGAGTTCGTCCGGGTCGCCGAGCCGCCCGAAGGCGCGGGCGAACGCGGCCCGGTCGGGGCCGAGCGCCTCGGCCACGGCCGCGCGCGCCTCCCCGAACCACGGGTTCTCCTCCATGCGCGCCCAGACGGCGGTGACGACCGTCCCCCCGCGCCGCACGACGCGGGCCGCCTCCCGCACCGTGGCCACCGGATCGCGGGCGAGCATCAGTGCGAGCCGGCTCGTGACCGCCGCGAACGCCCCATCGGGGAACGGGAGCGGCTCGTCGATGTCCGCGTCCGCGAAGACAACATCGACTCCCGCGTCGCGAGCCCGTTGCCGCGCCTCGCCGAGGGCCTTCGCGCTCGTGTCCACCCCGGTCACCGCGGCGCCGAGGCGGGCGAGCTCGACCGTCAGGCGGCCCGACCCGCAGGCGAGGTCGAGCGCCGAATCGGGCGTCCCGGCGGCTCCCAGGATCTCGGCGACGCCGAACGGCAGCGCCGTCGCCAGATCTTCACCGTCCCGACACCGCATTTTCACCCCTCCCGACGCGGACGACCTCCATCCTAGAGATGACGCACCGAAAGGGGGACGAATGGTCCTGATGTGGATCGCAGGAGCCTGGCTGGGCGCGAACGTCGCCGTGGTCGCGCTGCTGGTCGCGCTGTCCGAGCGCGGCCGCCGGCGTGACTCGGCGCTTCCGCCCGGCACGGCCGCGTGGCGCTTCGCAGACGCTCAGCCCGCCGGCGGACACCGGTCGGCGCGGTAGCGCTCGGCCAGCTCGCGGTCGGCCTCCGGCAGGATCTCTGCGAGCTGCGCCAGGAGCGCCTCCAGCTCGGGCAGCATCGTGCTTTCCGGGCAGCGCGCGCGGAAGACGGCGTTCATGCGGCCGTAGTACCAGAGCTGGCCGGCCGCCCCGTGCCGGAACACCTTCCAGAACCCGTCGCCTTTCAGTCCGGCGTCGCGGACGGTCGCGCGCAGATTCGAGAGCTTGTCGGCCATCGATACCCGCAGGAGCGGCGCCGCCAGGTCGCCGTCGACGTGCGCGAGGTGGTCGAGGTGCGTGCACTTGCGCTCCCACCAGTCCGCCTTCGGCTGCCCCGGCTCGGGCATGGCGTCGCTGCAGCCCTCGACGATCGCGGCCACCCGCCCGCCGAAGCGGCCACGGATGTCCTCGAGCCGGCCGGGCCCGCCTTGATCCTCGACGGCGTCGTGGAGCAGCGCGGCGACCGCCTCGTCCTCCCCGCCGCCGTCCTCGAGCACCAGCGCCGCAACCCCCAGCAGGTGCGCGATGTACGGCACGCCCGAGCCCTTCCGGATCTGCGTGGCATGGGCGTTGGCCGCGTAGGACATCGCCTCCTCGAACCTGGGGCTGAGCACGGCCGCAAGCGTAGAGCAGCGTGCGTCAGCGCGTGCGCGTGAACCGCTGGACGGCCTGGAGCAGCTCGCGCGTCTTCTCCTCGGCCTCGTCGCGGCTCCCGGAGGCCAGGGCCCCGGCCACGCAGTGGTTCGCATGCTCCTCGAGCAGCTTCTGGGCCACGCTCTCGAGCGCGGTCGAGACGGCGCCGATCTGCGTCAGGATGTCGATGCAGTAGCGCTCATCCTCGACCATCTTCTCGATCCCGCGCACCTGGCCCTCGATCCGGTGCAGGCGCGTGATCAGGGCCTCCTTGTCGTGCACGTAGCCGTACGTCACGCGCGCGCCTCCTTCGGGCCGGCCGCGCGGATGCCGCGGAAGCGGCGCAGGCGCAGCGAGTTTCCGACGACGAACAGGCTCGACGCCGCCATCGCCGCCGCCGCGATCACGGGGTTGAGCAGCCCGGCCGCCGCCAGCGGGATCGCGGCGACGTTGTAGACGAAGGCCCAGAACAGGTTCGCCCGGATGGTGCGCAGGGTGCGCCGGGCGAGCCCGATCGCATCGACGGCGGCGCGCAGGTCGCCGGACACGAGCGTGAGGTCGCTCGCCTCGATTGCGACGTCCGTCCCCGTCCCCATCGCCAGGCCGAGATCGGCCTGGGCCAGGGCGGGCG
The DNA here is from genome assembly GCA_046732235.1 of Actinomycetota bacterium. GTDB lineage: Bacteria > Actinomycetota > Thermoleophilia > Gaiellales > JAICJC01 > JAICJC01. The sequence goes on along the minus strand of JBKPMQ010000154.1, from coordinate 10,689 downwards.
CGTCGTTCACACCGTCGCCCACCATCGCGACCACCTCGCCGGCGGCCTGCAGGCGGCGGATCTCGTCGACCTTGCCCTCGGGCGAGACGCCGGCGACGACGCGCTCGATCCCGACCTCGCGGGCGACGCCCTCGGCCGCCTCCTGGGAGTCACCGGTCAGAAGGACGGGCACGAGCCCCATCCCGCGCAGGGCCGAGACCGCCTCCGCGCTCGTCGGCTTCACGGTATCGCGGACGGCCAGCTGCGCGCGCGGCTCGCCGTCCCACGAGACCGTGATCGCGCCGTCTCCCCGGCCGACCTCCACGGTGCGGCCCTCGACAGTCCCGCGGACGCCCATCCCCGGGAGGTTCACGAAATCACGCACGGGCGGCAGCTCGGCGGTCTCGGCCCGGGCGGCGTCGGCGACGGCGCGCCCGATCGGATGCTCCGAGGCGGCCTCGACGGCGCCCGCCAGCCGCAGCGCGTCGGCCCGGCCCGCGCCGTTCAGGGGGGTGACGCCGGTGAGCTCGATCCGGCCCTCGGTCACCGTGCCGGTCTTGTCGAGCACGATCGTGCCGATGCGGCGCGTGCGCTCGAGGATCTCCGGCCCGCGGATGAGGACGCCCAGCTGGGCGCCCCTGCCCGTGCCGACCATGAGCGCGGTCGGCGTGGCCAGGCCGAGCGCGCACGGGCAGGCGATGATGAGCACCGCGACGGCCGCGGTGAAGGCATCTGAGGCCGACGCGCCGGCCAGCAGCCACCCGGCCAGAGTGGCGGCCGCGATGACCATCACGATCGGCACGAAGACGGCCGAGACGCGGTCGGCGAGCCGCTGGGCGGGCGCCTTGCCGGACTGGGCCTCGTCGACCAGCGCGGCGATCCGGGCGAGCGCCGTGTCGGCGCCGACGCGGGTCGCGCGGACGATGAGGCGGCCGTGGACGTTCACGGTCGCGCCGGTGACGCCGTCGCCCGGGCCCACCTCGACGGGCACCGGCTCGCCCGTCAGCATGGACTGGTCGACCGCCGAGCGGCCGTCCTCGACGACCCCGTCCGTGGCCACCTTCTCCCCCGGCCCGACGACGAAGAAATCGCCGACCGCGAGCGCCTCGATCGGCACGCGCTCCTCGCGGCCGTCGCGCAGGACGCGGACATCGTGCGCGCCGAGCTCGAGCAGCCGGCGGATGGCGTCGCCCGAGCGCCGCTTGGCGCCGGCCTCGAGCAGCCGTCCGACCAGGATCAGCGTCGTCACGACGGCGGCGACCTCGAAGTAGGTGTCGGCGTCGAGGCCCGCCACGACCACGACGGCCGACCACGACCATGCGGCGAGCGTGCCGAGCGTGATCAGCGTGTCCATCTGGGCGACGCCGTGGCGGGCGCTCCGGAGCGTCGAGCGGTGGATGCCCCACCCCGAGTAGAAGACGACGGGCGTCGCGAGCACGAGGGCGGCCCACTCCCAGCCGGAGAAGCGGAGCGCGGAGATCATGACCACGAGCACGACCGGCACGGTCAGCACGATCGCGACGGCCAGCCGGCGGCCGAGGACGGCGGCCGGCTCGTCGTCGTGGTGGTGCCCGCCGTCGTGGCGGTGCTCGGCCGGGTGGGCCGTGTAGCCGGCCGACGCGACGGCCTCGACTAGCTGCTCCACGTCGACGCCGGGCGGGCAGCGCACGGTCGCCTGCTCGGTCAGGTAGTTCACGCTGGCCGAGACGCCGTCGACGCGGTTCAGCCCCCGCTCGACCCGGGCTGCGCACGACGCGCAGTGCATCCCGCCGATCCGGAGGCGAACATCGTGCCCGCTGCGAGCTTGATACCCCATAGGGGTATGCTAGCAGCGCCCCCCGAAGGCTCGTCAGGCCGGGTCGCGCACGAGCTCCATGGTCGAGCAGTGCACGCCGCCGCCGCCCTTCTGGATCTCGTCGTAGGGGATCGCGACGACCGTGATCCCCCGCCGCTCGAGCAGCTCGCGGGTGCGCGGGTACCGGTCGCACATGAGGATGCGGCCGGGCGCGAGCGCGAGCGAGTTGATCGCCCACTCCTCCCCCTCGGGGCACGGGATCGGCTCGATCCCGAGCGCCCGGAGGCGGTCGAGGAACCAGTACGGCAGGCCGTTGACCTCGACCAGCGCGGCGTCGGGGGAGAGCATCCCCAGGTGGCCGTCGAGGTGGATCGACCAGCCGACCATCGGGATCACGATCAGCTCGATGCCCAGATCGGCGAGCGCCTCGCGGAGCTGGCGGGCGCCCTCCTCGTTGCAGCGGATCGAGGTGCCGTACGCGGCCACATCCGGCCGCAGCTTGACCAGACTTCCGCCTTCGACCAGCCCGGTGCCCGTGATCGTGCGCAGGATGGGCATGCCGGCGGCGGCGACGGCGCGGGTCACCAGCGGCTCCTCGCCGCGCCGCATCGCGGGCGCCATCCGGCCGATGATCGCGCCGCCCGGAACGGTGATGACCGGGTCGCGCGTGTAGATCGGCCGGGTCAGGTGCGGCGGCCCGTCGCCCTCGACGAAGACCACCTCCACGCCCTCGGCCCGCAGCGTATCGACGAGCCCGCGGTGCTGAGCCGCCACCAGGTCGAGGTCGGGCTCCTCGCGCGACTCCCAGTACCAGCCGCCGTCGGGGTCGACGAGCGCGCCCGCCGCCTCGTTCCAGGCGTCGGCGCGGACGCGGCCCCACTCGCCGCGCGGCTCGCGGACGAGCACCACGCGCAGCCGACCGACCTCGTCGCTCGCCCCCCAGCGCCGGCCCCACACCCGCTCGAGCTCGCCCGGATCCTCGAACGGCGGGTCGGGCACGGCCGGGCACAGGCTCAGGTGGTAGCCGAACGGCTGGCGGACGGTGGTCTCGGACACGGCTGCTCCCTCGACGACGGCAATTCGAGGATCGCCGCCCGTGCGGGCCGGTGTCAAGCTGGTAGGGTGTTTCCGACCACCGCGCGGACGTAGCTCAGCTGGTAGAGCGTTGGCTTCCCAAGCCAAAGGTCGCGGGTTCGAGACCCGTCGTCCGCTTGGATTGCTAGACTGAGACTAGCGAGGCGGATGTTTGGGACTAGCCCAAAGGGTTCGCCGGTCTAATCATTAGATTGAAGCTAGTCCATGGATAGACCTAGTACGAGCCAGACTTTCGAGGCGGTGTTAGCCCTCGAGCGGCAGGGCGTGACACGCACGGCCGCCTTCCGCCAGCTGGCCGCCAGCCTGGGCGTGAGCGCAAGCGCGGTGCAGTCGCGCTTCTACGACGAGGCGGCCCGCCGCGGCGGCATTCCCCGCCTCGGGCGAACCGCGCCAGCTGCACCCGCGGGCGGCGCCGGCCTGCACCTATCTTTCAGCAGCACCTGACCCGGCTCAACTCCCAGCGGGTGACGCCGGAGCACTCGCCAAGAGCGAGCGGGCGCTGGAACGGTTTCACCGCTACCTGGCGGCAGAGGAGGTCGATCCGCTGGCGGTGCCCTACCACATCGCCCAGGGATATTTCGACGGGCTCATCCGCGAGCTAAGCCTTCAGACGGTCAAAAAGACGCACCTGACGGTCATCAGCGCCGCCTACCGCTTTCGCCCAGGACCTGGGCACGGCGGTCGCCAACCCGACCCGGCTGGTCGTGTTGCCCGAACAGGCAGACCAGGCGCCAGGCTGACTTTCCGTCGACGACCGCGGGGCGTGGGTCCGTGGGTCAGGCTGCGGCTGAAACCCGGCATGGGCACTTCGGGCGGCGGTACTATCCGCCTACTCCGTAGCCGTAGCGGTCGAGGTGCGCCGCCAGGGTCGAGTTGAGCCGCTCGACATCGACGGAACTGAGTTCGTTCACGTAGGCGTCGCTGCGATCGACGTGGATCCGCTCCAGAGCCAATGCCCGGTCGAGCGACCTGGACCACTCGAGGCCCGCAAAGGCGAGGATCTCGCGGAGGTGGTCTCGAGGCGCTCGTATGAAGTCCTCGTACCGCAGTTCCATCCGCGTCTTCGCAGGTACGTGCCGGCACCCCGCCTCGTACGCATCGAGCAGGATCTTCCACTCGATCCCCGCGAGCACCGCGAAGGACTGTCCCGACCGCTCCCACTCGGCCGCATAGTCCGGCCGAAGTTCGCCGAACGTCCACCCGGCCGGATCGTGGCCTCCGGCCACCAGCCCGTCTGGAGCCAGGAGTTCGCGACCGCCCGGCCATCCCTGACGATGTACACGAATCGCGCCTCGGGAAAGATGGCTTGCAGGACACCCCATCCTCGGCCACCCGGTGAGCTTGTGCATGAACACCGGAGTGCGCTGCGCCCGCGCGCGCTCGTGGAAAAGGATCGCAGCCGACGCGTGACCCACGGTGAGGCATCGTCCATGCGCAGATCACGACACGGGGCGGCGATCAGCGGCGAGAAGGCTTCGGTGAGCAGGCCGTAGGCTTCGGCCGGAGCGAATGCCCGATGGGCCACCTGCACGGGTGGGATGCGCCTGCGGCTCGCGAGATCCGCCGCGCCCGTCGCGCGGTACGCCCAGCCGTTCAGTCGCCCCTTGAGTGAGCGGAACGGCAGTGCGCGTTCGTCGAGTATCGACACGAAACCGATGTCTTGATGGTGTCCGAGAAGCTTATGGACCAGCGTCGACCCACATCGTCCCGTGCGGACCAGGAAGAGGGCCTCGCGCTCCCTGCACCTTCGGTGCCCGAGACACGCACTAGGCCGGCTCCGCGGTCCCTGCGCGTCGCACGCGACGCACGCTCAGTGCCTCCTTGAAGACATGTATGCGAAGATCATCTCGAATTACCCACAGCGCGGCAAGATAGACGACGGTCCCGGCCACGGCGCCCTCGATCAGCGCGCCGGCGGTCGCCCCGGCAAAGGCTCTGACGAGCCCGCAAACGGCCGCGTACACCGCGGCGGCGCCCACGACGCGGACTCCGCCCGCGCTCAGAGGCTGCAGCCCCCAGAGGTGGTAGACCTGTCCCAGAGGGAGCAGGTTTCCGATGACGATGCTCGCCGCCCATGCGATGGCGGCGCCGTCCATCCCCATCTTGGGGATGAGGACGAGATTGAAGCCGACGTTGACCGCGAGCGAAATGGAGTTGTCCAGCAACACCCAGGCGCTCTTGCCGCCCATCGACAGCGCGGCACGCACTGCCCCGGTGCCCATGTTCACGAGCATCGCGAGCGCCAGGATGGCCAGGGCCGTCTGCCCACTCACAAATCTGGGGCCGAAGATGCTCATAAGCACCGGTGAGAAGATGGCGAGCGTCAGGAAGACCGGAAACGACACCGCCACGAGCCACATGGTTGCGGTCTGATAGATGAGGCGGGCGGCCCCGTAGCGCTCCTGGGACAGCATACCCGCCAGTTGCGGGCCGATGACGAAGACGATTGCCGTCAGGAGCGTCGTCCCCGCAACCAGGTAACGGCCGGCCGCGGAGTACACGGCCGCGGCCCGTGCGGATTCCAGCGCACCCAGAAGGATGACATCCAGCCGCAGCAGAACTATGGCGACGATCGCGGAGAACGCCTGGTAAATGGTGTAGCCCCAGAACTCCGACGCAAGCACGGTGCGTGGCCGGGGCTCGACGGAGCGGTTGCCGCCGGACTCCGCCGATCGCACGAGGCGGAGCAGCCATGCACACGCGACACCGAGGCCAACAATCTCCGGGACGAACCAGATGATGATCATGGCGACGGGGCCGCGGCCAGTGGTGGCGACTCCCAGGCCACCGACGAAACGGACGAGCGGAACGCCGATGCTTCCCAGCGCCACGAGCGGGAGCATCGCGCCGAACGCCTGGCAGGCACGAAGGAGCACGCCGAACGTGGCGTCCACGACGAGAAACGCGCCGGTGACCCGAAGGTACACGACGGCAACGCTTCGGTCAGCGCCATGGATGAGCTCGCGCACGATGAACGGGGCAAGCACGATCATGGCAACTCCAAGTGCGACGGCTGCGACGACCACCGGCACGAGGGCGATCGTCAAGGTCCGCCGGACATCTTGTTGCCGGCCGGTCGCGAGGTAGGTGGCGACCATCCGGACGACGCCGCCTGTCGTCCCGAGCTGCGCGAACGTGGACAGCATGAGGCCCAACGCCGCCACCTCGAAGAACGCGCCGGCATCCGACACCCCGAGTCCCCTGGCCACGACGACCGCGAACGCGTAGCCGAAGATCCCTGAGGCGACGCCCCCGAACATGTTGAGCACGCCGCCACGGGCGAGGCGCACGAGCTCGGAGTGCTCCCGCTCGGACGGCGGCGGCTCTCGCAGCGCGGACCTGGGGCTCATTCGCCGTTTCGACGTGGGACGCCCGACGCCGACGCCTGGGCATGGCAGCCGGCGTCCAGCCGCTGCATCATCTCGTCGCACAGTACGCGAACGCGGCGATCCAGGTCGAGTGGCGGCCCGGGCGGAGACGCGTGGACGTGCTCGATCGCACCGCGGCGATACTCGACATCGAGAAACCGGCATAGCGCTCGCATCGACGACTCGGGATGCGCCACGAAGTTGCCGTACGAACAGAGTCGGACATCCGGGCGACGATCCAGCTCGAGCTCGAAGTACAATGAATTCCGAAGAAACCAGAACAGACCGGAGGCGGACTCGGCACTGAGGCTTTCGTAGTCGAACGAGCGGATGAGCGCAAGCTGCTCCTCCGTAAGCCCTCCGGCCTCCCAGCCGGTGAGATCCCGGTCCTGGGCGATCCGGCGAAGCGCGCGTCGATTAGCGTCGCCAAAACGGGCGACGAAGGATCGGATCCGGTCGTCGGGAGCCCGGTACACCCAGACCGCGCGTGGACACAGTGGCTTGAAGACCGCAGCCCTGCTCGAGCTGTGATGAACCAGGTTGCGAATGACGTCCGGCGACCGGAGCCTAAACCGGTCGAACGCACGCGGGTCCGCCTCCCCATAGACCTCGACGCCCGGTAGACGGCGAAAGGCGTCCAGAATCATCGTCGTCCCCGACCGCTGGGCGCCTACGACGAACACCGCGAGCGTCGGGACGGCTCGCCGAGCGCGAGCGCGCCCAACAACCGACGTTCCCACGCGTGCTCGCCAGAGCTTCGCCGTACGGCCGGCGGCTGCCCGCATGAGCGAGCTCCAGGTCCCCGTCGCTGCGGCGAGGCATACGCCGGCGCCGCACCGTCGCGTCAGCACCATGAGGTGCCCACGAGGGGAACGGTCACAAAGCCTCGGCCCGAACAGTGCATTCCCGTCCGGGACATGCGTCGATAATGGCATTCGTGCTTCGCCGTGTGCACACCCGCTCCCAGATGCGGACGCCCCACGTCCAGCGGGCGCCCGCTGCCGTGCCACTTGAGACGACAGGCCTTTCCTGCCCGCAGCAGCGGACTTCGAAACCCAGCCGGCCTGCGGTGATCAGCTCGTCCCATCGCCAGTCGAGAAGGCCGAGCGCGTCCCCGCCTTCCAGGACGGTAGGCACGAACTTGTTCGGCGCCATTGTCGACACGCCGGTACCTGAGCTGTTTAGTTAGGCGCCTGGTCCATAGGTCAATACGCTGACCCGGTCGTTCCTAATCCGTAGAGTCGCCCAAGCGCTGTTGTTTGAGTAGTTGCTCTCGGTGATAGTCCCGTCCGAATCTGCGGTCGCCGTGAGCTTATACTTGCCGTTGGGCAAGCCTGTTATGTCGATCCACTGGAAATTCGTCGAGGCCGAGTAGTTGTCGCCCCACCCGACCGAAAGGCCCATCATCACGCTGAGTGCATTGGGGGCACCAAACGCGCAGCTATTGGAAGACGTGTAAAACGCTGAGCCTGGAGCGCCCGGAAGCGAGAGATTGTACTGAACGTTATCGAAAAAGCAGAACCCGTGCTTTGCCAGCGTGCCGACAATGACGCCGTTGTCGAGCCGCTTGAGCGTGCCCCCCTCGGCGTCAATGGTATGCCAGTGGTTATGGCCGTCACCAGAGTAGTCCATGCTCAACAATGGCTTCGGCTCGTCGGTGTGCGTGCCGTCAGAGGAAAAGATTCTCTGCGTGACGGTCATGCTCGAGGACGTATCTGGCCGCGTTCCATTAACTTGGAGCGCACCAGCGCCGACATTAACCATCTTCGCTGTGTACCGGAGCAGCCGGTGCCCCGGCATCGTCGTCGTGTCGATCTTCACCGTGCTGAGCTTCGCCATTCCAAGATCCGGCAACAGCTGGGTCGCAGCCGATGCGTTCGCTGGCAGGAGCCACGCCGCCGCGGCCATGACGCCGGCAATCCAGAACCCCCTCATCGCTTTCCCCCTTTCCTTCGGAGCCCGGTGGCGCAATTCGCGCCACCCGGCGCCGGGTAGCTCCCCGCAGGGTACAACACCCAGAGTCCCTGCAGGGTACAACACCCGGAGCCCCCCGGGCCAGGTTTATCACCACAGGTTTGCCCGCACCGAACGCTGGATCCGCCGCGCCGCCCAGCCGGCGGCGGACGATATAAGGTCGCGGCCGGAAACATCGAAGAAAATCATGCGCCTCCCGCCCCACGCGACGGGCGGCGCGAGAAGATCTCGTTCTATCGCTCCGCGCGGCGCGACCCCTGCGCTGGTCCATCACCGCGTCGATCACCCAGTACTCGCAGCGCCCCGACTCGCTCTTTTGGGCGCGTCGCGGCACAGCCATCGGCCCACTCCGAGCAGGGGCCTGTCTCGCGGCTTTATGGCCGTAGAGACGGAGCAGCGACGCCGAGCGCTCAGGGACTAGGAACAGGTGATGCGCAGGTGGTCCTGGAAGGACTGCGCATATGTCTCATCTGTAGGGAGATTGGGGTTGGGCAGTGCCGTTAGCGTGGTACGGCCTTTGCGCTCGGCGGCTCGTTCGCGTCGGCGTCAACCAGCGCCGACGAGCAGGTGCAGCGCATCCTGGCGCAGAGGTCGGCGACGGCGTTCCGTTTCATCGACGTCGGCCCGAACGGCTGCCCCGCACTGGGCGGTTGCAACGTCTCGGGGTGGGACGCGAGCAAAACGCAGCGACCCCCGTTGCTGATCCTCAGATCATCGGCACGGCCGGCGCGGCCTTTGAACCGTTGACACCGTTCCGGCCGCTTTCAGGTTCCGCCTGGTAGCGTCCGCCGTTCTGGTCCCTGTAAGCGCGAGGCGAGCCAGGCTGGCCTGCCTGGCTCGCCTCGCGACTCGCCCCGTGGCGGGTCTCCGAGGATGGCCTGGGGTGCCGGAGCCACTCTCCGCACGGCCATCCCACTTCGTCAGAGCGCCGGCGCGCCCCGTTCGGTGAACTGAGACCCGGCGGGCCGCGGCCGGCCAGAGCGGCGGGAACGACTCGAACGTTCATCTCCGGCGTGGAAGCCGGTGGCTTATCCAGTTGGCCTACCGCCGCGCATGGAGATCCTAGCCCTAACTGTCGTGTGAGGCCTTTACTGGGCCCAGGCCGCCCCATCTGCGCCGACTGGCTTTCCGTTGCATCGGAGGCGCGAATCTGCGTCCAGTGCGCTGGTCGGAGGCAGTCCCGTCCGAGGCTCCTCGAGGCCGACCCGAGCTTCGACTCGCCAGGAAGGTGTGCCGATTCCTGCAGTTCACCAACAGCGGTTCCACTTCTACGGCCCGAGACCATTTGGAACAACATGACTGAGGTCCCCCAAGCCGAGCACTTCGAGCGCCGCTTCCGACGTACTGGCGGTCGAGATCGCGGAAGCCGCCGACACCACCCCGAGGGCAGCAACCGGATGCTCAGCCAACAGGACAACCCGCTGTGACTACCGCAACGACGAACGACTCGGCGAGCCACACGGCGCAGCACCGCGCCCCACGCCACCCTCGCGATCGAACACCTCGACTCTTCCGATCCCGCCCTGGCGTGGCTCTCCCCGCCCCGCAAGCCGCCGCGGCAGAAGGTGCTCGAGGAGATAATGAATCCCACTGGCTTCTATGTTTAACTGAAACGCAACCGGCGGCAAAGGGCGAGGAGCCCGTCCGCCCTGCCAGCTCGCTCCACTCCCGCATCAAGTGAGGCGAGCGCGGTTCCAAAGTAGCCTCGGGCGTGGTCAGCATGGGCAGCGACCGCGTCGAACAGAACGTTCGCGCCAGCGCTCGGCGCGCCTAAGAGCCGCGACTTCGCGGGTCCGACCGACGAACGGCGTCTCATGCGGACGGTGCGGGAGCTCCCGTACTTCCAGCCGCCGCTGGGCGTCGACCGGCTTCCCCTTATCCTTCAGATCGCGCCGCGCCCACCGGCTCCGCACCGCCGCGTCACCCGGCACAAGTGGAGTATGTCACCGCCGGCACTCGTCGGGGAACCACTCACGTCCCGGCTGTGCATATCTGATACAGCGCGAGCAACCACCCGCCCAGCTGCTTCGGATGCGCCCGATTCGCCGTCTCCGCCACCGATAACCCGATTGTGCGAGTGAGCCTGGCCAGGAACTGATCCGAAACCACGATCGACGGCCCGGACCCAAAATGCTGCTGCCGTGCTCGACCGATATCGGGATCAACCCCGACGCAATCGACGGGACTTCATTGTCCGTCCCCAGGCAAGCTGGGCGAACCTGCAACGAACGGACGAGCGCAATAGGCTGCCCCTCGCATCCGATTTCGGATTCGCCCGCGCCTCCCGGATCTTCGGCGATGCTTCTCGCAGCTGTGAAGCGGATCGAAACCGGCAAGTCGTGCGCTCGGCGCCGGATCGCCTTCGCTGAGCGCTTCATGCGCGTCCTGCCGGACAGGACGTTCCCGGCCACGTTGGCCTTGATTCCTCCACCCGGCAGTCGTCTGACTCGCATCCCAGCCCCACTTGCCCACGAGAGG
>JBKPMQ010000153.1:0-9698 GCA_046732235.1 Actinomycetota bacterium | reverse complement strand
ATCTCGGCGTCCCCCGCGATCGCGACGATGCGCGCGGCGGGCGCGATCTCCTCGCCCGCAAGCCCGCGCGGCTGGCCGCCGCCGTTCCAGTGGGCGTATGTCTGGCCGAGCGCTGCAACGACCGACGCGCCGAACCCGAGCTCGGCCGCCAGCCGTCGGGCGACCTCGCAGTGCGCCCGGGCCGCTCCTGACCAGGCGCCCGGAAGGCGAACGGCCGTCGCGGCCACCGTGCGCGCACGCTCGAGCGGCGGGCGACCGGCGCCGATCCGCCCCACCGCATAGGCCATGATCTGGGGCCGGCGGGTGAAGCCGTGCGACAGGATCCCCGACCGGGCCGCGAGCTCGTCGCCGAACAGACGCGACGCCTCCCGTGAGTCGGCCATGCAGCCGATGCGGCGAAGCAGCGCCACGTCGTAGACGTCGCGGAGCTCCGCGTCCGGCAGGCCCAGCTCGCGGCCGAAGCCAACCGCCAGCAGGCACCCCCGGAGCACATGCTCCATCGGCTGCCCCACGCCCAGGTCGCTCGCGAGCGAGAGCGCGGCGACGAGCTCGGCGAGGCCCGCCTCGGCGGCCACGTCCGCCCGCCGGCCGGGAGTCGCCCGATCGACCGCCATCAGGCCGCCGCTCCGGCCATCGCGTGCGCGACATCCGGGATCGACCCGGCCGGCGGCACCGGCGAGCGGATCGCCGGAGCCAGGAACGCGACGAGGCGCTCGGCGGTGCCCTCGACATCGTCGGGGTCGAGCAGGCTGAGGATGGTGCCCGTGTTCACGAGCAGATAGGTGATGATCGCGACCACGCACCGCAGCCGCCAGAGCAGCTCGGACCGCGGAACATCCGGCACCGCCAGCGCCAGGGCGTCGACGAACCGGGCGCCGAGATCGCCGAACACCTCGCGCAGGACCCGCCCCACGACCTCGTCGGGCTCGGTCGCGGAGCGGCCGGAGAAGCGCGCCAGGATCAGGCCGCGCTCTCCGAGATCGCGGATCAGCAGCAGATCGGGGCACAGGAAGGCGCTCAGGATCGCCTCGACGGTGGGCGCGCCGTGGGCGGCCGCGATCGCCTCGTCCAGCAGGCGGAGGCGCTCGGCGTTGACCGGCGCCAGAATGCGCTCCATCGTCGCCCGCAGGAGCTGCTCCTTCGAGCCGTAGTGGTAGTGGATCGCGGCGACGTTCACGCCCGCCTCACGCGTGATCCCGCGCAGCGACGTGCCCGCGAATCCGTGCAGCGCGAACTGGCGCTCGGCCGCGTCGAGGATGCGGCGGCGGGTGGCGTCCCGGGACATGCCGACCATCATCGCCGATCGCGCGCACGAGATCAAGCACTCGCTTGAAGCATGCGCTTGAAATAGGTCGAACGGCCGATGCGCCGCGACCGCGAGGCCGCTTGACTGGCGGAGCAAACCCGGAAACGACCCGAGGAGTGCCGTATGCGCAGCGACCCGAACGACCGCCCGATCATCGACGTGCGCCGGTTGGGCAAGACCTATCCCGGCGACGTCGAGGCGGTCAAGAACGTCGACTTCCAGGTGACCGCCGGCGAGGTCTTCGGCCTGCTCGGGCCGAACGGCGCCGGCAAGTCGACCACGATCGGCATGCTCACCACGACGATCCGCCCAACCAGCGGCACGGCCCGCCTGGCAGGGTACGACGTCGCCCGGCAGCCGCTGGCGGCCCGGCGCATCTCGAGCGTCGTCTTCCAGGACGCCGTGATCGACCGGCCGCTCACCGGCCGGCGCAACCTCGAGCTCCACGCCCGGCTGTGGCGCGTCGAGCAATCCGCCGCTCGAGACCGCATCGCCGAGGGCGTCGAGATGTTCGGGCTGGATGACGTCGTCGACCGACCCGTCGCCACGTACAGCGGCGGGCAGCGGCGCCGGCTCGAGATCGCCCGCGCGCTCGTGTCGAGCCCGCGTGTGCTCTTCCTGGACGAGCCCACGGTCGGCCTCGACCCGCGCATCCGCCACGAGCTCCTCGACGTGATCGGGACGCTGCGGGCACGGTCGGAGATGACCATCGTCCTCACGACCCACTATCTGGACGAGGCCGAGCGGCTGTGCGACCGGGTCGCGGTCATGCGCCTCGGCGAGATCGTCGCGCTGGACACGCCCGCCGCGCTTCTTGCCGGCCTCGGCAGGGAGATCATCGAGCTCCGCGTCGCCGGCGACCCACAGGCCGGGCTCGCCGTCCTGCAGGCGCAGGGCATCGCCGACGACACCGCATTCGTCGTCGGCTCGACCCTCACGCTGCCTCTGCGCGATCGCACGGCCGGCGACGCGATCGCTGCGATCGACGGGATGGGCCTGCCGGTCACCTCGATCGGCAGCCGCCGGCCCACCCTCGACGACGTGTACCTGCGCCTCACCGGCGACCGCATCTCCGCGGCCGCCTGACCTCCGAAGGAGACCTGACCCACATGTCCACCATCGCAACTCCCGTACCGGTCGTGCGCAGACCGCCGGCCCTGACGAACCTGCGCGCGCTCGCGACGCTGGCGCGGCGGCGGTTCACGCTCACCGCGCGGACTCCGCGCGAGCTCGTCGTGCCACTCGTGACCCCGGTGCTGTTCGCGCTCGTGATCGCGCCGGCGCTGCGAAACGCCCTGCACACGAGCACCGCCTACGAGGCGTACGTCGCCACCGGCACCCTCGGCCTGCTGATCCCGCTGAACACGATGTTCGCGGGGCTCGGCGTGATCGGCGACCGGGAGACCGGCGCCCAGCCGGAGCTCCTGGCCGCCCCCATCCCCCGCCTCCTGCTCGTGCTCGCGAACCTCGTCGTCGCGCTCGGCGTGACGGCACTCCAGGTGGGCGTCCTGATCGTTGCCGCCCTGGCGCGGGGGATCGACTTCAACGCGTCCGCCTCCGGGATGCTGTGGTTCGCCGGCGCGGGAACCCTGTTCGCGATCGGCATGTACGGCGTCGCCGAGACGCTCGCGGCCCGCGTTCCCCGGCAGGAGGAGTACATCGCCCGCGTCCCCGCCATCGCCATCGTGCCGTGGTTCCTGGCCGGATCGCTCTTCCCCATCGTCGCCATGCCCCAGGGCCTCACGTACTTCACCAAGGTGCTGCCCCTGACCCACGGACTCGCGCTCATGCGCTATGGCCTGCTCGACGACCGAAGCGGGCTCGAAAACATCTGGGGCATGAGCTCGACCGGCGCGATGGCCGCGCTCAGCCTGGGCGTGGTGGGGCTCTTCGCCGCCGTCCTGACCGCCGTCTCCATCCGCGCGTTCACCCGCGCATCGGTGCGTTGAGATGCGGCGCATCGGACAGATCAGCGCCCGCCACCGGCGACTCGTGCTCGTCTCCTGGGCGCTGGTGCTCCCGTTGGTCTCGGCGGCCTCGACGGCGCTCGGGAGCAGGTTTCAGAACACCCTGTCGCTGCCCGGGACGGACTCGTCCCGGGCGGTGAGCCTCCTGGACGCCCGCTTCCCCGCCGCTGCGGGCGACCGGGATCAGATCGTCTACCGCGCCCGGGCCGGATCGCTGACCACCCCGGCGACTCGCGCCTCCATCCGGCGTTCACTGGCGCGTGTCGCTGCTCTGCCGCATGTGGCCGGCGTGGCGGGCCCGTTCGGGCCGGGCGCCCCGGCCGACTCGATCGCGTCAGGCGGGGACACCGGCTATGCGACGGTCACGTTCGACGAGCAGGCGGGCGACCTCCCGACCGCGGCGATCAGCGCGGTCGTCCGCACGGCCCGGTCGATCGACTCGCCGCGGCTCGACGTCGAGCTCGGCGGTCAGGCCATCGAGCAGACGCAGAAGCCGTCCCTGGGCGCCGCGACCGCCATCGGCCTGGCCGCCGCGGTCGTGGTCCTGCTCGTCAGCTTCGGCTCGTTGCTGGCGATGGGCCTCCCGATCGTCACGGCCCTCTTCGGCCTCGGCACCGGGCTCGGCTTGGTCGCGTTCACGAGCCACGCCGTCGACATGGCGTTCTTCGTCCCCGAGGTCGCAGCGATGATCGGGCTCGGCGTCGGCATCGACTATGCGCTCTTCATCGTCACCCGCTACCGGCAGGCCTATCGCGAAAGCGGCGGGGACGCCGCCGCGGCGCTCGAGACCGCCATGGACACCGCCGGCCGTGCCGTGCTGTTCGCCGGGATGACCGTCGTGATCGCGCTCCTCGGAATGTTCGCGCTCGGCGTGGACTTCCTCGACAGCATCGGCATCGCCGGGTCGGTGACCGTCGTCCTGATGCTGGCCGCGTCGGCGACGCTCCTGCCCGCGCTGCTCAGCCTGGCGGGAGCGCGCCTCGGACGGTCCCCGCGCAGTCGCGCGACGGGCGGGGAATCGCGCCTCTGGACGCGGTGGATCGGCGCGATCCAGCGCCACCCGTGGCCGACCGCCGTCGCGGCGAGCACCCTGATGCTGGCGCTTGCCTTCCCGGCGGTTTCGCTGAGGCTGGGCCTGAGCGATGCCGGCAACGACCAGCGCTCGACGACGACGAGGAGGGCGTACGACCTGCTCGCGGCGGGGTTCGGGCGCGGAGCAAACGGGCCGCTCGAGGTCGCCGCGGCGCTGCCTCATCCGGGTGCGACGGCGGGCCTCCGGCGGTTGACGTCGGCGCTTCGCGAGACGCCCGGCGTGGCCTCGGTCGGCCCTCCACGCGTAAACGCCGCCCGGACGGCGGCGATCCTGACGGTGGATCCGACCTCCGGGCCGCAGGACGCGGCAACGGCGACGCTCGTCCGGCATCTGCGCTCGGCGGTCATCCCACCGGTGGCGGCCTCGTCGGGGATGCGCGTGTACGTGGGCGGCTGGACTGCGACCGCGATCGACTTCTCCGACGTCCTTCACACGAAGCTGGCGCTGTTCGTCGGGGTCGTCGTCGCGCTGTCGGCCCTGCTCCTGATGGTCGTGTTCCGCTCGCTCGTGATCCCCGTGCAGGCCGCGGTCATGAACCTGCTCTCGATCGGCGCGTCGATGGGCATCGCCACCGCGATCTTCCAGCACGGCTGGCTGAGCAGCGCGCTCGGGATCAAGCCCGGCCCCATCGACGCGTACGTCCCCGTGGTCGTCTTCGCGATCGTGTTCGGTCTCTCGATGGACTACCAGGTGTTCCTCGTAAGCCGGATCCACGAGGAATGGCAGCGGACGGGCGACCCGACCGCCGCGGTCCGAATCGGCCTGGTGCGGACGGGGCGGGTCGTGACTGCCGCGGCGGCGGTCATGATCGTCGTCTTCCTCTCGTTCGTGGGCGGTCACAACCGCGCGCTCGAGCTGTTCGGCGTGAGCCTCGCCAGCGCGGTCTTCCTGGACGCGATCGTGATCCGGATGATCCTGCTGCCGGCCGTGCTGCAGATCCTGGGCAGCTCCACGTGGGCGTTCCCGGCCTGGCTCGACCGCCGTCTGCCGCGACTCGCCATCGAGTCGTCGCAGTCCGTGACGGCCGCGGATATCTCACCCTCTACTACAGGGTGAGATGCCGCGGTCGAGGCGGTGCGGACTCTAGCCGCGGACGCGTTCGAGGTTGCTCTGGTGCACCCGCTCGTACCCGCCGAAGTAGCCGATCCAGCCCTTCGCCAGGGAGTCGGCGACGAACGCGCGCATGTCGGCGTCCTCCGGCCGCGGATCGCGGGCGTGGCGCAGGAGCTCCTCGACGTACCGCTCCGTCGCCAGGATCAGGCCCTCGCCATAGCCGCCGCCGGCGATCGCCTCGACGCTCCCGTGGTTGGGGTAGATGTGGGTCGCACCGAGCGCCCGCAGGCGCTCGAGCTCGCGGAGGTGGCGGGCGAGCCCGTCCGGCTCGGACACATACGTGACCGTGTCCTCGAGCGTGTCGCCCGCGAGGAGGATGCCCTCCGCCGGGATGTGGAGCACCGTCGCGTCGCGGCTGTGGATGTCGAACTCGAGCAGGTCGACGCCGACGCCACCGACCTCGAGGTGGAGATCGCCTGTGAACGTCCGCGTCGGCAGGATGAGCGGCGAGATCGCCGGCGGCCCCCCGTGCGTCCCGTCCTCGATCGCCGCCCGGTGCTCCGTCATGAGCTCGGCCGTGAGGGCGTTCGCGACCACCTCGCAATCCGCGAACGCCTCGGTGCCGGCGATGTGGTCGAGGTGCCAGTGGCTGAGGACGACCCTGATCCGGCTCGCGCCGCGCCGCTCGACCTCGGCTCGGATCGCGCGCGCGTGCGGCACGGAGACGTGGGTGTCGTAGACGAGCGCGTCGGGGCCGTCGACGATCGCGAAGCTGCACGTGCCGAGCGACAGCGCGCCGTCCTCGACCCAGGTCGCGTCCGGCCCGACCTTCCGGCCGGGGACGCGGCCGTCGTAGAAGCCCAGGAGGGTGTCCGTGAGCTCGAGCGTGCGCAGGTTGGACGTGTCCATCGCCACGGCCGAGCGTACACGAGGCCGGCGGAGGCAGCCGGCACTCGCCCGGCATGCGTGTTTTCACCCAACCTGCCTGCGCCGCTTCACACGCCGCGCGCGGCCTTGCTGGAATCCCAGGCCGGTCGAGTCGGCGCTCCGAGGCGCCGGGAGGGGAAGAGCGCGAATGTCATCGAACCCGCCACGCGCGGAACACACCACCGAGCTCGCCGTGTCCGAGCGGCACAAGCTCCGCAAGAGCCTCACGTACTTCGACATGGTGTTCTTCACGGTCTGCGCGATCGTGGGCCTGGACATCCTGGGGCAGGTCTCGGGCTACGGCGCGCAGACCTTCACGTGGATCGTCGTGCTGATCGTCTTCTTCCTCGCGCCGTACGCGCTGCTGATGGTCGAGCTGGGCAGCACCTTCACGCAGGAGGGCGGGCCGTACGAGTGGATGAAGCTCTCCTGGGGCCGGCTGGCCGCCGGGATCGGCGCGGTGCTCTACTGGGTCACGAACCCGTTCTGGGTGGGCGGGTCGCTGTGCTTCACCGCGACCGACGCGTGGAGCGCGAACCTCCATGCGATCGGGGCCGGCACGGTCGGCGACTACGCGTTCAAGCTCGTCTTCATCTGGATCTCGATCCTCGTCGCGATCGCCTCGCTGCGGCGCGGGAAATGGATCCCCAACGCCGGCGCGATCGTGCGGTTCGTCGTGCTCATCTTCTTCGCGATCACCGTCGTCATCTATGCGGTCGAGCACGGCCTGCACGGCTACGGCGCGAGCGACTTCAAGCCGACCTCGCAGACGTTCATCGCACTCGTGCCGCTGCTCGTGTTCGCGTACGTCGGGTTCGAGCTCCAGAACGGCGCGGCCGAGGAGATGGAGAATCCCCAGCGCGACGTGCCCCGCTCGATCCTCTCCAGCGGGGCGATCACGGCACTCGCGTACGGCATCCCGATCCTCGGCATCGTGACGGTGCTCCCGCAGTCGAAGATCCAGGGGATCAGCGGCTTCCTCGACGCCGTCCACCAGACCTTCGGCGTCTACGGCGGCGCGCAGGACTTCCTCACCGACCTGATGGCGCTCGGATTCATCTTCGCCCTCGTCACCTCCGGCGCCGTGTGGATGATGGGCTCCGACCGCATCCAGGCGGTGGCCGGCTACGACGGCGCCTTCATCGGCTGGTTCGGCGTCTTCAGCCAGCGGTTCGGCACCCCGGTGCGCGTGAACGTCATGTCCGGGATCACGTCGACAATCTTCATGGTCGCCGCGGTGAACCTCCTGCAGGGGAGCGAGGCGGCGGTCTTCGGGGTGGTGCTCAACATGGCCATCTCGACGACCCTGATCTCGTATCTGCTGATCTTCCCGACCCTGATCCAGCTGCGCCGGAGGTACCCCGACGTGCCCCGCCCGTTCGTCGTGCCCGGCGGCAACGCGGGGATGTGGATCACGGGCGTCCTCTGCACGGGCTGGGCCCTGCTCGGCTCGTGGGTGGCCGTGTTCCCCGACACGCTCGAGCACCTCTTCGGCGCGAGCTACGACTTCCACTCCGTGTGGGGGGTGAGCCAGGCGCGGTTCGAGGTGTTCACGCTGGGCACGCTCGCCGTCGTGATCGTGTTCGCGCTGGTCGGGTACGTCCTCGGCGCCGACGTGCGCCGGCGCGCGGTCGACGTGTCGCTGACCGGCGCCGACCGGGTGGTCGACGAACCGGCCTGATCACCAACCGGTGCGGAGCACGAGCTCGAGCTGCTCGACGAAGAAGTCGGCGCTCTCCCGCGTGATGCAGAGCGGCGGCTTGATCTTCAGCATGTTGAGATGGTCGCCGGTCGGCTGCACCACGATGCCGAGCTCGCGCATCCGCTCGCAGATCGCCTCCGCCACCTCCGTCGCCGGCTTGCGGGTCTCCCTGCTCCTGACGAGCTCGACGCTCGCGTAGAGCCCGATCCCGTGGACCGCACCGATCACCGGGTGCCGTTCGGCGAGGTCGCGGAGGCGGGCGAGGAGGTGCTCCCCGACCTCGCGGGCGTTCTCCTGCAGCCCCTCGGACTCGATCGCGTCGAGGACGGCGAGCCCGACGCGGCAGCTGACCGGGTTGCCGCCGGTCGAGGAGAAGAAGCTCCCCTCCTCCGCGAACGACTCGGCGATCTCGCGCCGGGTGATGACGGCACCCAGCGGATGGCCGTTCCCGATCGCCTTGGCGATGGTGATGACGTCCGGCTCGACGCCCTGCTCGCGGAAGCCCCAGAAGTGGTGGCCCAGCCGGCCGTATCCGACCTGGATCTCGTCGGCGATGCAGACCCCACCCGCCGCCCGCACCGCGCCGTAGACCGCCTCGAGGTACCCGCGCGGGAGCAGGATGCCGCCGGCATTCCCGTGCACCGTCTCGGAGATGAAGGCCGCGGGGACCTCGCCGCGCTCCTCGAGGCCGTGGATGACCGCGAGCGCGTCGCGGATATAGCTCGGGCCGCTCTCCGGGCCGCGGTGGGTGCCGGAGTAGGAGTTCGGCGAGTCGACCAGCCGCACCCACTCCGGCCGGGTCTCGAGCGCGCGGGGGTTGTCGGCGATCGACGTCGAGATCGCGTCGGCCGCCGTCGACCAGCCGTGGTAGGCCTCGCGCATGGCGACGACGATCCGGCGACTCGTGTGCGCCCAGGCCAGCCGGAGGGCGAGGTCGTTCGCCTCGGTGCCGCTGTTCACGAGCAGCACCGTGTCGAGGCCCTCGGGCGCGAGTGATGCGAGCCGCTCGCAGAAGTCGGCGACCGCGGCGTAGTTGAAGCGCGAGTTCGTGTTCAGGAGCCGGGACTGGCGGGCGATCGCCCGCGCCACCCGTGGATGCGCGTGCCCGAGCACGGTGACGTTGTTCACCATGTCCAGGTAGACCCGCGCGGTCGCGTCGATCAGGTGGTGCCGCCACCCCCGCTCGATCTGGGGCGGATCCGCGTAGTAGGGCGCCTGACCGCGCGCGAAGGTCCCGTCGCGGCGCGCGAATCCCCGCCGGGCGTCGACGCCCGCCGCGGCGCAGTCGATCCCGAGGAGCGGCGACGGGTCGGGGCAGATCCGCCGCCACGCCGCGGCGGCGGTCGGGTTCGCGAACGCGGGCGGGTCGGCGTCCGGGACGAGGCAGAGCTGGACGCGGATCCGGCCGAGCCCCGCCGGCTCCCCGGCGACCGTGCCGAGGGAGTCGCCGGTCGCGACGCGGCTGCCGGCGCTCACCGACGGGTCGATCCCCTCCAGCCGGACGGCCACGTCGTCGCAGGCGAGGACGAGCCGATCGCGAGTCGCCTCGGCCACGACGCCGGCGGCCGGGGCGGTCACCGCGCGGCCGGCGGCGAGGCCGACCTCGGCGTGCAGGGCGCACGTCGCGGGCTCGTCCGCGCGGTGCACGGC
>JBKPMQ010000152.1:0-12304 GCA_046732235.1 Actinomycetota bacterium | reverse complement strand
GGGTGGAGCAGTCCGGTAGCTCGTCGGGCTCATAACCCGAAGGTCGCAGGTTCGAATCCTGCCCCCGCTATCTTCGAAACCCCCGCATTGCGGGGGTTTCGTCGTTTGCGCCCACCGTCCTCTCCTGGGCTCCCGGGCCGCGGCGGTCCAGACTCGCACGCTCTTGTAATCGGGCTCACAAACGCCGGCTACGACCCGGGGTAGGGTGGCCTATCGCAGCACGGGAGGGCGGAGCTTCGTGACGCTTCGAGCAGGTTTTCGTGCGCTCAAGGCAACGGCCGCGGTGGGAGTCGTCGCCCTCGTCGGCGTGGCTCTCGTGGGGGGGCCGAGCGCGTTCTCGCTGGGCGGCTCGTCACGCCCAGACGTTCGGGCGCTCTCGCAGGAACGTGCGCTCTTCCTGCGCGGGCGCAATGTGTTCCGCTTCGACACGTTCGGCGATCAGGCGTTCTGGGGCGGCGCGCTGCATCTGCACAAGGCCATCGAGGGCAAGAAGCTCGGCGGTGTGGGGCCCGGCGTGAGCCCGAAGGCCGCGCTCGCCGTGGGCCTCAAGGTGGACGTGAGCGCGCTGCCGCCGGCCGTCAAGCAGGGCATCAAGGACGGCTCGATCGACCTGGATGACCCGGCCACGACGCTCGCGCTGCTCAAGCTGAACGCGGTCGTCGGGGTCAAGGGCTTCTTCAACCAGGGCGGCACGCTGTCGGGCGTCGGCATCACCTGCGGGTTCTGCCACTCCACGGTCAGCGACTCGTTCGCGCCGGGCATCGGCCAGCGTCTCGACGGCTGGCCGAACCGCGACCTGAACGTGGGCGCCATCATCTCGCTCTCGCCGAGCCTGAAGCCCTTCACCGACCTGCTCGGCGTCAATGCCGCGACGGTGCGCAAGGTGCTCCGCGCGTGGGGCCCGGGCAAGTTCGACGCCGAGCTCGAGCTCGACGGCAAGGGCTTCCAGCCGAACGGGCGCTCGGCGGCGACTCTGCTCCCTGCGGCCTTCGGGCTCGCCGGCGTGAACCTGCACACGTATGAGGGGTGGGGCTCGGTCACGTACTGGAACGCCTTCGTCGCGAACCTTGAGATGCACGGGCAGGGCACCTTCGTCGACGCGCGCTTGAACAACGCCAAGAAGTTCCCGATCGCGGCCAAGGCCGGGTTCGCGAACGTCCGGCACACGCCCGACCTCATCACGAAGAAGCTCGCCGCCCTGCACTTCTACCAACTCGGGCTACGCGCACCGCTGCCGCCGAAGGGCAGCTTCGACATGGCCGCCGCCAGGCGCGGCAAGGTGCTCTTCAACACGAAGGCGCAGTGCTCGAGCTGCCACGTCGCGCCGCTCTTCACCGAGCCGGGCTGGAACCTGCACCTCCCAAAGGAGATCTGCACCGACGCCTTCCAGGCGCGACGCGGGCCGACGAACCGCTACCGGACCACGCCGCTCGCAGGGCTCTGGACACACCAGAAGGGCGGCTTCTACCACGACGGGCGCTTCCCCACGCTCGGCGCCGTCGTGCGGCACTACAACCGCTGCATGGATCTGGGTCTCTCCAGCCCCCAGCAAGGCGACCTGGTCCAGTACCTGCTCGGCATCGGGCGCGTGAAGTAGGCGGCGCTCGGCCGGACGCGCGCGGCGGGGGCCCGCCTTGACACGTCGTATACCCTAGGGGGGTATCTATCGGAAGGGGCTCGAGATGCATTCGCATGCTCACCGGAGCTCGTGGAACATCGCGATCTCGGCGACCCTGCACTGCCTGACGGGCTGCGCGATCGGCGAGATCCTGGGCATGGTGATCGCGACTGCCATGGGCTTTGGCGATCTCCCCTCGATCGCGCTGGCGATCGCGCTCGCATTCGTGTTCGGCTACGGGCTGACGATGCGACCGCTGCTTGCGAACGTGGGCGTTCGGCGGGCGGCCTCGGTGGCGTTCGCCTCGGACACCGTCTCGATCACCACGATGGAGATCATCGATAACCTGTTCATCGTGGCCGTGCCGGGCGCGCTGGCGGCGGGGCTGGCCGACGGGCTCTTCTGGTGGAGCCTGATCGTCTCCCTTCTCGTCGCATTCCTGGTCACCGTGCCGGTGAACCGGTGGTTGATCCAACGAGGCATGGGTCACGCCGTCGCGCACGCCTTGCACGAGCGCTGACCGGCTCACCTCAGTGCGGGAGCGGCCCGCCGCTGACCCCGATGACGGCGCCCGCTGTACCGGCGAGGAGGAGCGTGAGGACGACACCGCGCCGGACGGCAAACAGGAGCAGGGCGGCGCCTCCCAGGATCGCGTACTGCCAGGGTTCGGCGAGGGCGCCGGCGAGGGGGACGGCGGTGCCCAGGATGGCGCCGATCGCGGCGGGGCCGGCGCCGTTCAGGAAGCTCTTGGCGTCGGGGTTGGTCCGGAGCCGGTCGAAGCGCGAGGCGCCCAGCAGGATGAAGGCGAACGACGGCGAGAATGCGATCAGGGCGGCGAGCGCGCCGCCGCCGACCCCGGCGGCGGCATACCCGACGACGGCGACGGTCTGGGTGACCGGGCCAGGGGTGACCTGGCCGAGGGCGACCGCGTTCAGGAACTGGCCGCTGGTCATCCAGTGGTAGTGGCTGACGGCGTCGGTCTGCATGAGCGGGATGATCACGAACCCGCCGCCGTAGGAGAGCGCGCCGACCTTGATCGCCACCCAGGCCAGCGCCAGCAGTCCTCCGCTGCTCGCGGACGCCGAGGCGAGCAGTGGGACGGGCGCGATCCCCGCCAGGCCGTCCCCGTTCCCCAGGTGGCGGAGGCCGAGCTCGACGAGGCCGCATCCGAGCAGGACGAGCACGAGCCACGGCCCGAGGGTGGCGGCGGAGGCCGCGCCGGCGGCCAGATAGACCGTCCACCGCCGCCTGCTGGGGCTACGGCTGCGGCTGTCGGGAAGCAGGCTCCAGCCGGCCTGGACGGCGACGGCGGCGACGGCGGCACCGGCTCCGGCGCCCGCGCCTCGGACCCAGTCCGGCGGCGAGCCCTGCAGGAACAGCGCCGCCAGCGCGAGGATGACCAGCAGGCCGGGGACGATGAAGCATGCGCCGCCGACGAGCGCGCCCGGCCGTCCTCGCAGCCGCCAGGCGCAGAAGATCGCGAGCTGGGTCGATGCCGGCCCCGGCAGCAGGTTGCAGGCGGCGATGGCGTCCTCGAACTCGTGTCCGCCGATCCAGCGGCGCCGGTCGACGCAGAGCCGGCGAAGGAGCGCGATGTGCGCAGGTGGGCCGCCGAACCCGACACAGCCGATCCGCCCCCATTCACGGGCGATCGTCAACAGGCCCGGGTCGGCCGCGCGGGGCCGGGTGGCGGCGGCGGCGGTCGACGTCACAGCAGGTCGGTCAGGCGGCGGGCTGGAAGAGCTCGATCGGATTCCCGGCCGGATCGTCGAGCACGATCTGCGAGCCGCCTGGACCGGTGATGACGTCGTTTCGGAACGCGACTCCCGCACGGCGCAGCCGCGCAACTTCGGCGTGGATGTCCGTGACGATGAAGTGGATGCGGTTCCACCCGCCCGGCGCCGGGCTGCGACCATCCGGCATCGGACGTCCCGCCGAGCTCTTCGGGCCGCTCAGAAGCAGTCGAAGCGCGCCTCGGCGGACGTCGGCGAACGCCGGCGCCGCGCTCGAGATCACCTCGAATCCAAACAGACCGGTGTAGAAGCCGACGGCCTTCTCAACGTCGTCGACCATGTATCGGACGTTCACCATCTCCTCGTTCATCGGTGCGTCACCTCCAGCGGGGACGGGTCGTTTCGAACGTCGTCGAGCAGGAACCGGATACGTGCCTCGAGCTCGTCGGCTGTGCGCGCAAAGGCAGCGTCGGGGTCGTGCGGATCGACAGGCTCGGCGGAGGGATCGGGGATGCTCCAGTGGATCGTCCGGGGGCCACCCAGAAAGTCGGGGCACACCTCCCGCACCCGGTCGCATAGGCTGATCACGTAGTCGAAGCGCTCGCTGCGGAGCGTTTCCAGGTGTTTCGGGGAGCGGCCGGAGATGTCGATGCCGCGAGCCGCCATCACCCGCACCGCGCCCGGATGAAGCGGCCTGGGACGGCTGCCTGCGCTCTCGCCATCGACGGCGGCTCCCGACAGCCGTTCGAGCAGCGCTTCTGCCATCTGCGACCGAGCGCTGTTGCCGGTGCACAGGAACAGGACCCGCCGCCGCGACGCGCCAACCGGCGGGGTCGGATCGTGTCGGGCGGCGAGCCCGGGATGCAACGCAAGTCCGGCTTCGGCCAGAAGCTCGCGACAACGGTCGAGGTCCAGGTGGTAGTAGGTGTCGCGGCCATCGCCGCTGCTTCGCCGCGAACCGACGACGCCCGCGGCGCGGAGCTTGCCCAGGTGGTAGGAGACGAGGTTCTGCGGCTGCCGCACGGCCGCGGTCAGCTCCCGCACGCGGCGGTCGCTTCGGGCCAGCTCGCACACCAGGGCCCACCGCACCGGTTCACCGGCCAGCTGGAACAGCACCGGGGGTTGGCGCGACGGCGTCTCCACCCCGCGGAGAATACATCAATATGGATTGATCCGATGCGGGCAGATCTGGGGCTATCGGGCGCGCCGGGCCCGCAGCACGACGTCGTCGACGTGGTGCGATGCCGCCGCGGCGGCTCCGGGCGGACGGGGACGGAGCTCGTGCGCCTCGATGTGCCAGCCCGGCGAGCTCGCGAGCGCCGTGTCGAAATCCTCGGTCCGGACGTAGGCGTCCGGGTCGAACGCCCGGCTATGGGAGCGGGTGTCGACCGGAGCGCGCATGGGCGCGAGGTCGTGGCTCACGACGAGCAGGACGCCGCCCGGCGCGACCGCGTTCAGCAGATTGCGCACGCCGCGTCCGTCGGGAGTTCGGGGGATCGACGCGTACATCGCCAGGACGAGATCGAACGCTCCGGCCCCGTACGGGGCAGGCTCGTTCGCGTCGGCGTGGTGGAGCTCGACGCGCAGCCCGCGTCGCGCCGCCTCTGCGTCGATGCGGTCGAGCGCGCGCCGGGAGATGTCGCTCGCGGTCACCTTCCAGCCCCGCTCCGCCAGCCAGAGCGCGTCACCGCCCTCGCCCGCACCGACGTCGAGCGCACGCCCGGGCTCCGCGCCGCCGATCTCATTGACGAGGGAGCCGTTCGGGTTGCCGCTCCACATCTGCGCGCCGGAGTAGCGGCGGTCCCAGTCGGCCTCGTTGGCCGACGGCCGCGCCGCCGCCCGGATGTCGTCGTGTGCGAGGCCGAAGCTGATCATCGCGCCGACCCGGGCTCCGTCGGCGGCGGCCTGCAGCACCTGCTGGCTGGGATCGGCGACGTTGCCGGCGGCGTAGAGGCCCGGGATCGAGGTCGCGCCGGTGGCGTCGGTCTCGACGGAGTCCCCGAGCCCGCTCGGGTGAGGCGCCGGCCGGATCCCGAGCGGCAGGAACGGCTCGGCGCGCGCGCGGAACCGGGGGCCGACCGCGACGGCGTCGGCGTCGAGGCGCTCGCCGTCGGCCAGCTCGACGGCGGCGACGCGGCCGTCGTCGCCCTCGACGATCCGGAGCGCCGGGCCCTGGCGGATCGGCACACCGCTCGCCCGCAGAGCCGCGAGCTCGGCGTCGTCCAGGTCGAGCTCGCCCTGGAGCACGATCGCGAACCGGCCCGTGAGCTGGCGGAAGAGGCCGGCCGTGTGGAGCCCTCGCGGGTGGGTCACGATCTGGACGATGCGCCGGTCGCGGACCTCGTAGCCGTGGCAGAACGGGCAGTGGATCACGTCCCGCCCCCAGTGCTCGGCCAGGCCGTCGATCGCGGGCAGCTCGTCCGTCAGCCCGGTCGCAGCGAGCACTCGCCGGGCGACGATTGCGTGGCCGCCGAGGAGCGCGAGGCGGAAGCGGTCCCCCTCCGTGCGGGTCACGCCGGTCACGCGGCCGGGGAGGATCTCCCCGCCGTAGCTGCGGACCTCTTCGCGGCCGGCGGCGGTCAGCTCGGACGGCGGACCGCCTTCGCGGCCGAGAACGCCGTGCATGTGGGACGCCGGGGCGTTCCGCGGGTCGCCGGCGTCGACGACGATCACCGACCTGCGCTGGCGCCCCAGCTGGAGCGCTGCGGCAAGACCTGCAGCCGAACCGCCGACGACGGCGACGTCGCAGTGCCGCTCCACGGTCCGGGGTCGATCATGCACGGCACGCACGATACGGCCTCGACGCCGACCTCGGGCCCGGCGGCGGGTTGAAGTGGGATGATCCCGGCGTGGTCGTCTGCTACCTGGCCCACTGCCTGCTGAACGCGAACGCCAAGGTCGACGAGGGCGCGCGCTGCGCGGGCGTGTCGATGCCCGTGCTCTCGCTGCTGCGCGAACACGGCGCGACGATCCGCCAGATGCCGTGCCCGGAGCTGGCGTTCGGGGGCACCCGCCGCTTCTGGGCGGTGCGCGAGCAGTACGACACGCCGGCGTACCGCGCGCACTGCAGGCGGCTGGCGGATCCGGTGGCCGCGCAGGTGCGGGCCGATCTGGCTGCAGGCGCGCGGGTCGTCATCATCGGCATCGACGGCAGCCCCAGCATGGGCGTCGAGCTGACCGCCGCGGATGACGACTGGGGCGGACGCCCGGACAAGCCGCGCGACGAGGACTACCCCGTGACGCCGGGC
The DNA here is from genome assembly GCA_046732235.1 of Actinomycetota bacterium. GTDB lineage: Bacteria > Actinomycetota > Thermoleophilia > Gaiellales > JAICJC01 > JAICJC01. The sequence continues at coordinate 5,705 of JBKPMQ010000152.1, read as the reverse complement.
GCCGGCCTGTTCACGGAGACGCTCCTCGGGTTGCTGTCGGAGGACGTCGGCGCCGTCCGAGCCGTCGGCATCGGCCAGGATCTCTTCGACTACGACGAGAAGCGCGAGCTGGCCAAGCTGGGCGGGATCCTGGCCGGGGAGGATGATCCCGGTGCGCGGTGACGGGCGCTCGAGGCGGGTGATCGTGGTGCCCGACGCGTTCCTGAATCCCGCCGCCGGCGCCGACGACCACCTGGTCATGCTGGCCGCAGCCGGCTGGGGAGTGATGGCGCTGCCGCGGCCGGGGCTCGCTCCGGACGTCGAGCAGGCGGCATTGGCGGCCGTGGCCGATCAGCTGGCGGCCTTCCTGGACGACGGATACGAAGTCGCGCTGGCCGAGCCGGACGACCCCATCGCCGCGCGTCTGAACGGACTTCTGGAGGCCGACGGTCGGCATGTTCACGGCGTCGCAACGCTCCGCGAGGACGAGGGTTGATCCGCTGTAACGATTTCCCCGGCGGGTGCGATGTCTATGTGTCAGGGAGGTCCCTGGCGGAGGAGGCACCGGGATGGCGGTTCTACGGGGCACCGACTCCCGCCCCGGGCCCGGCCAAATCTGCCTTGGCGCCGGCCGCTGAACCAGACCCTTCGGCTGATCCGCCATTCCGGAGCGAGGGCCGCCCACCTGCCGGGGCGGCCCTTTGCATGTCCGCGTGCTCTACACTGAGCCCATGACGATCGAGCACCGCTGCGCGAGCGACCTCCGGCCGGCCTCGGCCGTCGCCCCGCTGCCTCCGCTCGCGCACGTCCCGGCGTAGGCGCTTCCGCCGCTTTCGGCCCGAAGCGCCGCGACCAGCTCCAGCCGCCGGTGTACGTCCGTCAGGGAGGTCGTCATGAGTGCCGTCCGTCTACCCCAGCAGTCGCAGGATTTCCCCGCCTGGTACGGCCAGGTCGTGCGCCGCGCGGACCTGGCCGAGAACTCGGCCGTGCGCGGCGCGATGGTGATCAAGCCGTACGGCTACGCGATCTGGGAGGCGATCCAGCGCGAGCTGGACGCGCGGATCAAGGCGACCGGGCACGAGAACTTCTACTTCCCGCTGTTCGTGCCCGCGTCCGTCCTGGCGCAGGAGGGTGAGCTCATCGAGGGGTTCGCCCCCGAGGTGGCCCTGGTGACCGAGGTCGGCGGCAAGACCCTGGACGAGCCCCTGGCGGTCAGGCCGACCTCCGAGGCGGTGATCTGGGCGGCGTACGGCCGCTGGATCGAGTCGTACCGCGACCTGCCCCTGCTCTACAACCAGTGGGCGAACGTCGTGCGCTGGGAGCTGCGGCCCCGGATCCTCCTGCGCACCAGCGAGTTCTTGTGGCAGGAGGGCCACACCGCGCACGAGACCGAGCAGGAGGCGATCGCCGAGGTCATGACGGTCCTCGACGACGTTTATGCGGACGTGATCGAGAACGTCCTCGCGATGCCCGTCCTGCGCGGCCGAAAGAGCGCGAGCGAGCGCTTCCCCGGCGCCGTCGAGACCTACGCGCTGGAGGCGCTGATGCGCGACGGAAAGGCGCTCCAGGCGGCCACCTCGCACTACCTCGGACAGGGCTTCCCACGCGCGTTCGGCGTGACCTTCACGGGACGGGACGGACGCGAGCAGCACCCGTACGCGACGTCGTGGGGCGCGACCACCCGGCTGGTCGGCGGCCTCGTCATGGTGCACGGGGACGACGCCGGCCTGCGTCTGCCACCCGCCGTCGCGCCGTACCAGGTCGTGATCGTCCCGATCGTCCGCGAGCAGGATCGGGCGGACGTCCTCGCCGCGGCCGGCGCCGTGGCGACCGAGCTCCGGTCGGCAGGCATCCGTGTGCGGCTCGACGACCGCGAGGGGTACCGCCCCGGCTTCAAGTTCCACGAGTGGGAGCTGAAGGGCGCGCCCTGCCGGGTCGAGATCGGTGCGCGCGACCTCGCCGCCGGCTCGGTCACCGTGGCCCGCCGCGACACCGGCGCGAAGACGACGGTGGGCCTCTCGGCGCTCGCCGGCGCGCTGCCGGCGCTGCTCGCCGAGATCCAGGCGTCGATGTTCGGGTCGGCGCTCGAGGACCAGCGCCGCCGGACCGCGAGCCCGCAGGGCTACGACGAGATGATCGGCTACCTGCGCGAGGCGGGCGGGCTCGCCCGGGCCGGGTGGTGCGGCGGGGCCGACTGCGAGGCCCGGGTGAAGGCCGAGAGCTCGGCCACGATCCGCGTCCTCCCCCTGGACGAGCGTCCCGCGCCCTCCGAGCGATGCGTCTGCTGCGGTCGCCCGGCCGAGCACCTCGCGGTCTGGGCGCAGGCGTACTGACCCGGCCGGTTCCCCATCGGGCTCCAATCACCCCGCCCGTATGCTGGTGAACGTTCGGTGAACGGCGATCGGGAGGCCGGGTGGAGTACGACGTCGAGCGGTGGATCAACCAGGCCATGCACGCGCACCCGCTTCTCGCGAGCGCGGTGGTGCAGTTCTCCACGTGGGGCGTCACGCTCTTCGGCGTACTCGCGGTCGGGCTCTGGCTGCTCTCGCCGCCCGGCGACACGAGGTGGAAGCGTGCGTGCACGTCGGGGCTGGCCGCGGCGGCGGTCGGGCTGCTCGCGAACCAGGCGGTCTCGCACGTCTGGGAGCGCGCCCGGCCCTACGAGGCCAACGCCGCCATCGTCCCGCTGCTCCCGAAGTCGAGCGATCCGTCGTTCCCGAGCGACCACGCCACGGCGGCGCTCTCGATCGCGTTCGGCGTCCTCTTCGTCTCGCGCCGGGCGGGCTGGTTCTTCCTCGCCTTCGGCGCCGTCGTCGCGGGCTCGCGCATCGTCGCCGGCATGCACTATCCCACCGACGTCCTCGGCAGTCTCGTCGTGGCGATCGCCGCCGGGTACCTCTGCGGCCGTGTGCTGATGCGGCCCGTCCTCGTCCCGCTCGTCCGGCTCGCCGCCTCGCTGACGGATCCCGTCCTCGGCCGGGTCGCGCACCTCACGCCGGTGCGCCGGACCCTGCTCGACGCGCGCGTCCGTTCGGTCGCCGTCGCGCTCGTCTGCGTCGCCGTCGCCGTCCGCATCGTCGCCGGCATGTGGGGGAACATGCTCGACGAGATGGAGCTCGCGGTGCTTGCGGCGTGGCTCGGGGTCACGGTGGTGGCGGTTCGCCTCAGCGCGGCGCGGTACTGGCCCAAGACGACCGCGTAACGACCGGCGCAGGGCCTTCCGTGGCGCGCTGCGGTGTAGGAGACTGCGACCGGCGGCGCCGTCCGGGGCCTGGGAGCGACTGCGGTAAAGCCCTGTAGGCGTTCGGAACACGCGCCGATGAAAGGAATATGGGGCGGCTGACCTTCTACCCGCTCGCCGTCGGCCTATTCCTGCTGGTCGACATGGCGCTGCGCGCGACCGGCCACTGACCGGCGGCCAGGTCTGGCGTACCTCCTGATGGGCCGGCTTGATGTCCTCAGTCGCGAGGCCCCGCGCGGAAGGTGCGGACATGAACGATCGACGGCGGCGACTCGGGCGGCTGCAGCGCCGCGGCGTCATGTTCGCCGCCGTCGGCATCGTCGTGGTCTGCGCGTTTCCACAACTCCCTGAATCTCAACCTCAAGTTGAGATCGAGTCTGACGGTCCGCAGGCCCGAAACGCGGTCAGCCCGTCAGGCTTTCGCGGGCGTGGCTGCCGATCGCCTCGGACACCATCGCGTGGCAGTCGGGGCTGAAGGCGGCCGCGAGCCGGCGGGCGGCCGCGAACACGTCCCGCTCGGCGATCTCCGCGCCGTAGATCTCGAACGCCGCCACGATACCGCCGTGCAGTCGCACCATGTCCCGCTCGAGCGCGCCCCGCACGATCCGCCGCTCCAGCGCGGCGGGCGAGAACTCGAAGTCGATCAGACGGCGGGGAACGGGCATCTCCCTCAAAAATCGGCGCCGTCGCGCCCGGTCCGCATCACGCCCGCCGTGAGCCGGCATCCTCGAAAACGGCGAACCCGGTATGCCCCGTATGGGCGTTTTCCCCCATTGCCGGGGCGGGGTGGTGCTGTTTACCCTCGCCCTAACTGCCCACCGGCCCTCAGCGGATGGGTGGTCTGGACATCGAAGGCCGCCGAAGGCTGACCACCCCTCGGCGGCCTTCCTCGTTTCGCGGGGATCCCCGGCCGTACATCCGTCGACCGACGTGGTGGCCCGCCGCCTAGCTCGGGCCGCCCTCGTCGGCGATGTCGCCTGCCGCCCGCTCGACGGCGCCCGGCCCGCCCTCGCTCTCGAGCTCACGCGTGCTGGCGATGCGGACGGCGTTCGGCGTGCGGCCGCGGCTGTCGGCGAGGTTCTGGTACGCGCCCGCGGCGAGCGACGCCGCCATCCGGCGGTTCTCCGCCATGGCGACCGCGACCCACCGCTTCCCTCCCGGGTACCGCACCTGGACGTAGAAGTCCTCGGTCACATGCCGCCAACCGTCCTCCACGGGCCGTCGTGGCCCGCGTGTCCACACTAGATCAGCCCGGCCGGGGCTGGCAACCGGTTCAGGGGCGCAGCATCTAGCCTGCCAGCAGCGACCGCGCCAGCGCCTGCAGGGTGGCGGTCACGTCGGACTGGTCGAGGCCGGCGAGGCGGCGCAGCTCCTGGAACGTCTCGAAGCTGGTGAGTACGAGCAGGACGCCCAGCGCCTCGGCCGAGGAGACCTCCGTCCGCAGGCGCCCCGCCTCCGCCAGCCGTCCCAGCAGGTGCCCGAACTCGCCGTGCCGGTCGGCACGCTGGCGGGCGACGAGGTCGCGCGCGGCCGGATCGACCGCCGCCGCGCCGTAGAGCGGCTCGAGAACGGGCTCCTCGGACGCCCAGAAGGCGACCGTGTGGACGATCGCGCGATCGAGCGCCGTCTCGAGGCCGGCGTCGCGCACCGTCTCGCGGATCGCGACCAGCTCCGGGTTGGCGTCGAACGTCTCGCAGATCGCGTCGACGAGCCCGAGCCGCGACCCGAAGTGCTGGTAGAGCGTCGCCCGCGACACCCCGGCCCGCCCGGCCACCTGCTCGACCGTGGCGTCGTGGAACGCCCCCTCGCGCAGGAGGTCGCGCACGGCCGCGATGACCCGCTCGCGGGTGGGGACGGGCGCGCCGCGCCGGCGCGACCGGACACTGTGGCGGGTTCCCATAGACAGACAGTCTAGACACTCTGTAGGACACCTGCTATGGTCAGACGCACTATCTGGACACCATGTCTAGCTCGAAAAGGGGAGACGAGGCGCCGAAGACATCGCGTGAGACCGCGGCCCGTGTCGAGGACATGGGCATCATGGAGGGGCGCTACGCCGAGCTCGGGGGCTACACCGTCGGGTTCGAAACGTTCCGGGCGGGCTACTGCTGCGCGGCCGGCTGGCCCTGCGCTACGCCGACCACGACGAGGAGTACACCGAGGGCGACGCCTACTTCGCCCCGCCCGGCCACGTCCCCGCCGTCACCGCCGGCACCGAGGTCGTCGAGTTCAGCCCCACCGAGGAGATGGCGCGGACGATGGAGGTGGTGACCCAGAACCTCGCGGCTGCGGGCCCCCACGCATGACCGCCGCGATGCCTGCGGAGGCCGCCGCGATCGAGGCCGTCGAGGCGCGCGCCTGGGCCGACCTCGTCGCGGCGTGCCCGAGGCGGCACGCAGCCCGCATCGGCCTGGAGGCGCGCTGGGCCGGCCCGGTGCTGGTGGTTCGGTGCCCGGGCGGCGGGTTCGACCGCGGGCTCTTCAAC
>JBKPMQ010000151.1:0-8679 GCA_046732235.1 Actinomycetota bacterium | reverse complement strand
GACCAGCTCCACCACCTCGCCGCTGGGGAGCGTGATCCGCTTGACGTGAAACTCTGCCATTCCTGCCCTGTGCTATAGATGACCTGCGAAATATCCTCCCGTGTATTCGGTCGGTCGCGGCCGCGCTTGAGCACCTCGCGGGGAGGCAGCGCCGGAAAGGGCTGTATGGCGGAGGCGGCGGCTCAGCCGCCGAAGTCGGACGTGATGTAGTAGGCCGCGTAGCCGGCGTACCTGCCCTTGTGGGCGCCGATGCCGACGCCCCGGAAGTGTCCGTTCAGCAGGTTGGCGCGGTGTGGCGGGCTGGCCTTCCACATCTTCATGACCTTCTTGGCGGTGACGTTGCCGACGGCCAGGTTCTCGCCGATCCAGCTGCCGCGATAGCCCCAGTAGCGGATCCGCACGGCCCAGCTGGTGCCGCTCGAGCTCGAGTGCGAGAAGTCATGGTGCGCCGCCATATCGTTCGAGTGCGCCTGGGCGGCCCGCTGCAGCTTGAGGTTCAGATGCAGCGGGCCCCTGCCGTACTCGGCCCGGAAGTGGTTGATGCGACGCTGCAACGCGGAGCGGAACGCGGGCACCGATGTGAAGGCCGATGCGGTTGTGGGTATGACAAGAGCGAGAACGACGACCACGGTCAAGAACCCCACCACACGAAACCTCACGGACCCCTCCTTGCGCCTCGAGTGGGGAGACCGTACTCCCGCGTGCCGGGCAGCGCCGCAGCGTTAACGGAACCCTTCCGGACTCCTTAAGTCCGGCGAATTCTGTTAACAATTGTCGTCTGGAGAGAGCCCTACCCGGCTGTGGTGGCCAGGGTGGGCGCCCCGACGGCCTGCACGATCGCGGCCTCGAAGATGTCGAGCGCTTCGGCGATCTGCTCGTCCGTCGCGACCAGCGAGACCAGCACGCGAACGCAGTTCGAGTGGATCCCCGCCTTGAGCAGGAGCAGGCCCGACCGGACCGCATGCTCGTGGACGGCCGTGGCGATGTCGGGCGCCGGCGTCCTGGACGCCCGGTCGGTCACGAACTCGATGGCGAGCATCGGCCCAAGGCCGCGCACGTCGCCGATGTGCTCGTGGCGCGATGCCCACTCCTCGAAGCGGGTGCGGATGCGCTCGCCGATCTCCGTGCCGCGCGCGAGCAGCCCCCTGGAGTCGATCTCGTCCAGGACGGCGAGGCCGGCGACGCAGCCGAGCGGCGAGCCCACGAAGGTGCCCCCGATCGAGCTGTCGGGAGCCGCGTCCATGAGCTCGGCCCGGCCGAAGACGCCCGAGATCGGCACGCCGGCCGCCATCGACTTCGCGATGGTGATCAGGTCGGGCTCGATGCCGAAGTGCTCGACGGCGAAGAACTTGCCGGTGCGGCCGTACCCGGCCTGCACCTCGTCGCAGATGAGGACGATGCCGTGCTCGGTCGCGAGCTCGCGCAGGCCCTGCACCCACTCCACCGGCGGCACGACGAACCCACCCTCGCCCTGGACCGGCTCGAAGACGATCGCGGCCACGGCCTCGGGGGCGACGTGGGTGACGAGCATGCGGCGCAGCGCGTCGAGCGCCTCGCCGGCAGGGTCGTCGCCCTCCCACCGGTACGGGTTCGGGAACGGCGCCCGGTACACCTCGGGCGCGAACGGCCCCATCCCGGCCTTGTACGGGTGCTGCTTCGACGTGAGCGACATGGCCATGAGCGTGCGGCCGTGGAACGCGCCCTCGAAGGCGATGACCGCCGGACGCCCGGTGGCGTGGCGGGCGACCTTGACCGCGTTCTCCACCGCCTCGGCGCCCGAGTTGAAGAACGCCGCCTTGTTCGGCCCGGAGATCGGGCTGCGGGCGGTGATGCGCTCCGCCAGCTCGACGTACGACTCGTACGGGACGATCGTGAAGTCCGTGTGCAGGAACCGATCGATCTGGCCGTGCAGCGCCTCGGACACCGCCGCGTTCGTGTGGCCGACGTTCAGGCAGCCGATGCCGCCCGACCAGTCGAGAAACGTGTTGCCGTCGACGTCCGTGACGACGCAGCCGTGAGCGCGATCGATGACGAAGGGCGCGAGCAGGCTCTTCGCGTCGGCCACGACCCGCTCCTTGCGGGCGATGATCTCGCGCGACTTGGGCCCCGGAATCTCGGTGCGCAGCTCGACCGTGCGTGGCATGGGCTCCCCCTCGTGCAGAATTCCGCAGCGGGCAGGCCGATGCCGGTCGCCGCTCTCTGATTCCAAAATAGCAGACGCACGCTCGCGTACAATCCCGCGAATGGTGCTGTCCGACCGGTCGATCCGCGAGGAGGTGGCGGCGGGCCGGATCGTGATCGACCCGTTCGACGACGCCCTGGTGCAGCCGGGGAGCATCGACGTCCGGGTGGGGAACGCGTTCCGGGTGTTCCGCAACTCGCGCTACGCGTACATCGACGTGAAGCGGCCGATGGACGACCTCACCGAGCTCGTCACGGTCTCGGACGACGAGCCGTTCATCCTCCACCCCGGCGAATTCGTGCTCGCCGTCGTCGCCGAGCGCGTGACCCTCCCGGCCGACATCGTCGCGTCGCTGGACGGCAAGAGCTCGCTCGGCCGGCTGGGCCTCGTCGTCCACCAGACCGCCGGGATCATCGACGCCGGCTTCGACGGCCACATCACGCTCGAGCTCGCCAACATGGCCAACCTCCCGATCACGGTCTATCCCGGGATGCGGATCGGGCAGCTCAGCTTCCACACCCTGACGACGCCCGCCGAGCACCCCTACGGCTCCGGGCGGCTGGGTAGCAAGTACCAGGGCCAGGCCGAGCCGACGCCGAGCAGGTACTACCTCAACTTCGAGCCCGGCTACAAGCGATGAGGGTGCTCGTCACCGGAGCGAGCGGCTTCATCGGCGCGCGTGTCGTGGAGCGGCTCGAGGCGGACGGGCACGACATCGTGCGGTTCTCGCGCCGGACGGGCGGCGACGTCACCGACACCGCCGCGCTGGATGACGCCGCGCAGGGGGCGGAGGCCATCGTCTACCTGGTGGCCATCCTGGACGGCTCCCCGGAGCAGTTCGAGGCCGTGAACGCGCAGGGCCCGTCCAACGCCGTCGCGGCGGCGAAGGCGGCCGGCGTGCGCCGCTTCGTGCACATGAGCGCGCTCGGCGTGAACGAGGAGCATGCGCCGCTGACGGGCTACTGGGGCAGCAAGTGGAAGGGCGTGCAGGCGGTCACCTCGAGCGACCTGGACTGGACCGTGTTCGAGCCCAGCTTCGTGTTCGCCCGAGGGGGCGGCGCGTTCGCCGAGTTCGAGCGGCTCGTGCGGATGCCGGTCACACCCGTGATCGGCGACGGCCGCTACCGCCACCAGCCGGTCTGGGTCGGCGACGTCGCTTCGGCCTTCTCGCGCGCGCTCGAGCGCCCCGAGACGATCGGGAAGCGCTACGAGCTGGGCGGCCCGCAGGCGTTCGCGTTCGACGACCTCCTCGACGAGATCGCGCGCAACACCGGCCGCCGGCCCCACCCCAAGGTGCACCTGCCGGCGGGGCTCATGCGGGCTCAGGCGCGGATCCTGCTGCGCCACCTGCCGCCGCCGCTGCGCGTCACCCCGGACCAGATCACGATGCTGCTCGCGGGCACGGAGTGCGACATCGGGCCGATGCGGGGCGAGCTCGGCATCGACCCGACCTCGATGGCGGAGGCGTATACGCGCTAGGCATTCAGGCGAACGGCGGCGGCGGAGGCACGAGGGCGTCCTCCGGCAGATCGCCGTACGCCTCCCGGTCGACCCCGGTCGTGCGCTCGACGCTTGCCCCGTGCTTCGCGGCCGTCTCGTCGGCGATCCACTCGACCTTCCGGCTCGGATCGGGACTCCCGAACATCAGGATCACGCACGGCGCGTCGCCGGCGCCGACCGTGATGTGCGCGGTGCCCGGCGGCGTGTGCAGGTAGTCCCACCGCCGCATCGTCCGCTCCTGCCCTTCGACGATGGCCAGGCACTCGCCGCTCAGGACGACGAACCCCTCTTGGGCGTCCTCGGCGTGGTAGTAGCCCGGGGCTTCTCCGGGCTGCAGCACGTGGATGTGGACGCCGATGCCCGGCCCGTCATCGGACTTCCTGTCCCAGTCGAAGCCACGCCACACGCCGTAGCCGGGAACCGTCTCCCATGCCATCTCCCCCAGGTTCAGGATGAACCAGCCGGGCCCGGCCGGCAGGCGGCCCTGCTCCGTCCGCTCGATCCGCGCCTCGTCCACGATGTCCCCCTTAAATGCACCGGCGGGGCGCACAGGCCTCGGCCCGTAGCGCCCCGCCGTCGGTGATATCGCTTGGATTGGGTAGCGGCGACTGCCGAGCCCGCGCACCTAGGAGGTGGCGGAGGCTATCCCAACGCCGGCTGCAGCGATTCCCCGTGGGTTCAGGGATTCGCCCCTACCCGCGAGCACCTCCACTCGCCCGTCTTGAACCGTCTAACAAGTCGGACCACCTCCTTTCCGCGGTACGGACATCGTAGCAACCACCGGCGACGTCCGAAAGCCTCCGGCGAGGGTGCTACATGCCCCAGCGGGTCGAGCCGAGCAGCTGGAGCTCGGCGCCGGCCTCGACGATGTCCGAGACGGCCCCGTCGCCACGGCTCGAGACCACGACCGAGACGGTGCGGGCGAGGCGGTCGTCCACCTCGTGCGTGGTGCCGGCCTCGATCGCGACGAGCTCCGTGACGGCGTCCTCGCCGTGGCCGCGGCGATCGCTCACCGTGTAGCGCCGGCCCGGCTCGACGCCCCGCTCCTTCAGGTAGTGGAGCATCTCCTCGGCCTCGTTCTCGAGCCGCAGGACGACGATCTCGCTCCCCACGGGCACGGCCGGAAGCGCCTCGCCCGGCTCGCGCGGGTAGTCGCCGATCGGGTGGCCGTGCGGGCACGTGCGCACCTCCCCGATCATCTCGAGCATCTTCGCCTCGAGCCGCGGCGAGATCGAGTGCTCCATCGAGTGGGCCTCCTCGTGCACCTCGTCCCAGGGGATGCCCATGACCTTCACCAGGTAGGCCTCCACGGTGCGGTGCCGGGCGACGATCCGGGCGGCGACCTCGCGGCCGCGGTCGGTGAACTCGATCAGCTTGTGCTCGTCGCGGCGGACGAGGCCGTCGTCGTTCAGCCGCCGCAGCATCTCGCTGGCCGAGGGCTGCGACACCTGCAGCGCACGGGCGAGGTTCGCCTGGGTGCGATCGATGCCGGCCTCGTACAGCCAGTAGATGCTCTCGAGGTACTCCTGCGTGGCCTCGGACAGCTGCTCCATGGGGGCCCAGTCTACGCGAGGACGAAGGCCTCGCCGTCGCGAACCACGACCTCGAACGCCTCGACGTCCTCGGTGGCGGGCAGGGAGAGCACGGCACCGGTGCGCAGGTCGAAACGGGCGCCGTGGCGCGGGCAGACGACGCAGAAGCCCTCCCGCTCGCCCTCACACAGCGGGCCGTCGTCGTGGCTACAGCGGTCCTCGATCGCGTAGAGCTCGCCGTCGATGCGATAGACGCCGACGAAGAGCGAGCCTGATTGGACGATCTTGACGCCCCCCTCGGGGATCGCCTCGACCGGGCCTACTGCGATCTCCACTCGATCTCGCGGTCGTCTTCCCCCGGGGTGCGCCCGAGGGCGACCTTGAGCACGCTCACGGAGAGCATCGCGCACTTGAGCCGGATCGGCGTGAGCGGGATCCCGAGCTCGTCCAGGATGTCGTCGCGCCCGAGCGCGGCCACCTCCTCGACCGTCTTGCCCTTGACGACGTCCGAGATCATCGACGCCGCCGCCTGGCTGATCGCGCATCCGCGGCCGTTGAAGCGCACGTCCTGGACGACGTCGTCGGAGATCTGGAGCTCGACCGCGAGCTCGTCCCCGCACAGCGGGTTCACACCCTCGGCCGTCGCCGTCGGCGCGTCGAGGTGGCCGCTGTTGCGCGGATTGCGGTAGTGATCGAGGATGTTTTCGCGGTAGAAGTCGTCCATATTTCTCAGGAGAAAGTGTACCGGCCGCCGTTCGGGGTCAGACCCCGTCTACGTGGCGAAGGTGCGCTTGACCTTCTCGATACCCGCCGCCAGCCGGTCGAAGTCCTCGGGTGAGTTGTAGAGGTAGATGCTCGCGCGGGCGGTGGCGATCAGCCCGAAGCGGCGCATGGCCGGCTGGGTGCAGTGGTGGCCGGCGCGCACGCAGATCGCCTCGGAGTCGAGCACCTGGGCGACGTCGTGCGGGTGGATGTCCTCGACGGTGAACGAGAGGATGCCGGCCCGGTCGGGCGGCGGCGGCCCGTAGACGGTCACACCGGGCACGGATGAGAGCACGTCCCAGCCGTAGCGCACGAGCGCCTGCTCGTGGGCGTGGATGGCCTCCAGGCCGATCCCGGTGACGTAGTCGATCGCGGCGCCGAACCCGACCACCTCGGCCAGCGGCGGTACGCCCGGCTCGAACTTGTACGGCAGCTCGTTCCAGGTCGCTCCCTCGAGCTCGACCCTGCCGATCTGGCCGCCGCCGGTCATGAACGGGTCCATCCGCTCGAAGAGCTCCTCGCGCCCCCACAGCGCGCCGGCGCCGGGGCCGCACATCTTGTGGCCGGAGACCGCGTAGAAGTCGCAGCCGAGCGCGCGCACGTCGACCGGCATGTGGGGCGCCGCCTGGGCGCCGTCGCACACCATCACCGCGCCGCGCTCGTGCGCCCACGCCGCGAGCGCCGGGATGTCGTTGACCGCGGCCAGCGAGTTGGAGACGTGCGTGGCCGAGACGAGCTTCACGTTCTCGAGGCCCGCGAGCTCCTCCAGCGACACCGGATCGAGGCGGCCGTCGCTCGTGAGCGCCAGGTAGCGCACCGTCGCGCCGCGGCGGCGGGCGAGCATCTGCCAGGGGACGAGGTTGGAGTGATGCTCCATCTCGGTCGTGACGATGACGTCCCCCTCGCCGACGAACCTGTCGCCGTAGGCGTAGGCGACCAGGTTCAGGCCCTCGGTGGCGTTGCGCACGAAGACGATCTCGCGCCGCGAGCGCGCGTTCAGGAGCGCCGCGACCTTGTCGCGAGCCGCCTCGTAGTGCTCGGTGGCCGTCTCGCCGAGCGCGTACACGGCCCGGTGGACAGCGGCATAGGAGTTCTCGTAGACGTCCGTGATCGCGTCGATCACCGCGCGCGGCTTCTGGGAGGACGCGGCGGAGTCGAGGTAGACGAGCGGCTTTCCATGCACCGGCTTCCCGAGGATTGGGAAGTCGAGCTTGATCGTGGCCGCGTCGAGCGGCGTCTCGGTCCTCACCGCCATACAGTCAGTGTATGCGCGGCCGTTCCGGCGGTCAGCCGATGCGCGACTCGAGCGCCGAGGCCAACCGCTCGCGGGCCTGGCTCGAGCCGATGCGGTCGAGCACGTCCTCGAAGAAGCCGCGCACGATCATCCGCTGCGCCGACGCCCGGTCGAGCCCGCGGGCCATCAGGTAGAAGAGCTGGCTGCTGTCCACCTGGCCGACGGTGGCGCCGTGCGTGCAGCGCACGTCGTTGGCCTCGATCTCGAGGCCCGGGATCGGTGTCGCCTGCGCGTCGGTCGAGAGCAGGAGGTTGCGGTTCTCCTGGTAGGCGTCGGTCTTCTGCGCGCCCTTGTCGACCCGGATGACCCCGCGCCAGACGGCCCGCGAGCGGTCGGCGAGGACGCCCTTGAACGCCAGATCGGAGATGGTGTTCGGGGCGGCGTGCTCCTGGGTCGTGTCGTAGTCGACGTGCTCCCGCCCCGTCAGGTAGTAGGCGCCCGTCACCTTGACGTTCGCGCCGGGGCCGGCGAGCAGGCTCTCCATACGCGACTTGGCCCGCGTTCCGCCGAGGGCCGCCGCCACCCAGTCGAGCTCGGCGTCGCGGCCGACCGTGGCTCGGTGCGTGCCGAACTGGCGCGTCTCGGAGTGGTGGTGCTGAATGGTCACGTACTCGAGCCGCGCGTTCTCGGCGACCGCGAGCTCGACGACCACGTTCAGGTAGCCCGGTACCTCCGAGCGGAACTCCTCCACGAACGTCGCCCGCGCGCCCCGCTCGAGCACGACCAGTACGCGATGGTAGAGGGCCGAGCCCTCCTCCGCCAGCTCGACGGCGGCCCGCAGCGGCACGTCGACCGCGACGCCGGCCGGGACGTGCAGGAACACGCCGTCGCTCCAGCGAGCGGCGTTTGCCGAAGCAAACTTCTCGCCGTCGGCGACGACCGAGCCGAGGTGGCGCTCGAGCAGCTCGGGATGCGAGTCGACCGCTCGCGCCAGGCTCGTGAAGACGGCGCCGTCGGCGGAGCCGTCCAGCTCGATCGCCGCCGCCCGGGGGGCGAAGGACTCCGGGTCGAAGCCGCGCAGATTCGTGAACCGCCAGGCCTCCTCGCGGTTCGACGGGACGGGAAGCGAGTCGTACGTCGCCTGCGCAGCGGCGCGCTTGCCCGCGAGCCAGGCGGGCTCGGACACCGTCGCCGACATCAGCCGACCGATCCCTCCATCTGCAGCTGGATCAGCCGGTTCATCTCGACGGCGTACTCCAGCGGCAGCTCCTTCGTGATCGGCTCGATGAAGCCCGAGACAACCATCGCCGAGGCCTCGGCCTCGGAGAGCCCGCGGCTCATCAGGTAGAAGAGCTGCTCGTCGCCGATCTTGGAGACGGTCGCCTCGTGGCCGATATCGACCGCGTTCTCCTTGATGTCGATGTACGGGTAGGTGTCGGTGCGGCTCTCGTCGTCGAGGATGAGCGCGT